>JAVXNL010000006.1:39294-40597 GCA_036645795.1 Clostridia bacterium | reverse complement strand
AATATCTAATATAGCAAGAGATGATATATTAAATAGGTACAAAGAAAGTCAAAATGGCACTTTGCCAAAAGATGGTAATACAACATATAGTTTAAAATAAGAAATATTATATAATATATAATAGCCTAGTTATATGGAGTTAACAAACAGCAATAGCTATGTTATTTGTTGTGTTAATTTTTCTTAAAAATATTTTTTTCACAAAAGGGATGTTGTTCACTTGACTTTACAGCTTTTTTATGTTAAAATAACTAGGCATACATGATTGAAATAACGTGGAGGTGTTTTTTTATGAGAGAAAATATAACAATGGCATGCACAGAATGTAAACAAAGAAATTATGAATCACAAAAGAATAAGAGAAATAATCCTGATAGGATAGAAAAAAGCAAGTTTTGTAAATTCTGTGGTAAGCATACAGCGCACAAGGAAACAAAATAATAGAAGGAGTTGACTTGATATGGCAAAAAATGATAAGTCAAAAAAAGAAGCAAAAAGTAATGGATTTTTTAAAGGTGTTAAGACTGAACTTAAAAAAGTGGTTTGGCCAACTAGAAAACAATTGATTAAAAATACAGCATTAGTACTTATATTAGTAGTAGCTTTTGCTGTAATAATACTTAGCTTTGATATGATTGTAGATTTCTTAAATATAAAATTATGGAATTTTATAACATTAAAAATAAGTTAGATTTATGGGGTCTTAAATACCTGAAATATTTAAAGTGAAGGAGTTGGTAGTGTTGGAGAATAAACCTAGCACTGATTTATCACATTGGTATGTTGTATACACTTATTCTGGTTATGAGAATAAAGTAAAAGCAACTCTAGAAAAAATAGTGGAAAATAGAGGATTACAAGAGAAGATATCTGAGATAATTATTCCTATGGAAGAAGAAATCGAGATAAAAGATGGAAAACAAAAAACATCTATAAAAAAAGTATTTCCTGGATATGTTTTAGTAAAAATGATTATGGAAGATGAGACTTGGTATGTAGTGAAAAATATAAAAGGCGTATTTAATTTTGTAGGTGTAGGTGATAAGCCATTGCCTCTTACAGAAAAAGAAATGCAATCTTTAGGTATTGACGATATAATCAATTTAGATTTTGAGGTTGGTGATAGTGTAAGAATAATTACTGAGCCTTTCTATAATTATCCTGCTACTATTGAAGAAATTTATAAAGAGAAAAAAAGAGTAAAAGTTAAAGTATCAATGTTTGGAAGAGAAACAACAGTGGATTTAGAGTTTAATCAAATTCAAAAAATATAGTAAATATAATAAATATAGTAAATATAATA
>JAVXNL010000006.1:0-39194 GCA_036645795.1 Clostridia bacterium | reverse complement strand
AAATATAGTAAATATAATAAATATAGTAAATATAATATAAGTTTTTATAAGAAATTTATTTATATATAAAAACCTATTTTTAAGGAGGTGAAAATGATGGCAGTAAAAAAAGTAACTCATATAGTTAAATTACAAATTCAAGCTGGTAAAGCAAATCCGGCTCCTCCAGTAGGACCTGCACTAGGACCAACTGGTATAAATATAATGCAATTTTGTAAAGACTTTAATGAAAAAACAGCTAAAGATGCAGGCATGGTATTTCCAGTGGTTTTAACTGTTTATGCGGATAAAACGTTTGAATATGTTATGAAGACTCCACCTGCAGCGGTATTGTTAAAACAAGCAGCTAAAATAGAAAAAGCTTCTGGTAAACCACATAAAGAAAAAGTTGCTAAAATAACTCTTGCGCAAGTTGAAGAAATTGCAAATATTAAAATGAAAGACCTTAATGCATCATCACTAGAGACTGCTGTATCTATAATAAAAGGTACTGCAAGATCAATGGGGATTGAAGTTATAGGCTAAAATTGGGAGAACAAATAAGAGTTCGTTAAAACCAAAGGAGGGGAAAATAAAATGAGTAAAAGAATGATTGAAGCAGCAAAATTAATTGAACCTGGAAAAACATATGACTTAAATGAAGCTTTAGAATTAGCAATGAAAATGCCTAAAGTAAAATTTGATGAAACTGTAGAATTTCACGCAAAACTTGGTGTTGATTCAAAACAAGCTGATCAACAAGTAAGAGGCGTTATAGTACTTCCAAACGGTACAGGTAAAACTAAAAAAGTTTTAGTTTTAGCAAAGGGTGAAAAAGCAGAACTTGCACAAAAAGCTGGTGCGGATTATGTTGGAGATATGGATATGATTGAAAAAATCCAAAAAGAAAATTGGTTTGATTTTGATGTAGTTGTAGCGACTCCAGATATGATGGCATCTCTTGGAAGAATAGCAAAACTACTTGGACCAAAAGGGCTTATGCCAAATCCAAAATCTGGTACAGTAACACTAGATGTTGAAAAAGCAATAGGGGATATTAAAGCTGGTAAAATTGAATACAGATTAGATAAAAATAATATAGTACATTGCCCAATTGGCAAAGTATCTTTTGGAATAGAAAAATTAAAAGAAAACTATGTGGTATTGCTTGATGCAATAGTTAAAGCAAGACCTGCAGTATCAAAAGGTGCATATTTGAGGTCAATTGCGATATCTACAACAATGGGTGCTGGTATAAAAATAAATCCAACAGCTAAAGTATAATGATAAAAAAGCTTAAGACAGTAGGTGGATAAAATCCATAATTCCTACCGAGGTAAAAATATTGAACGGATAAAATTTGGTTTTTGTCTTACACTATTTATATTTCGGTAGTGTCTGGCAAAGACTTTTTTGTATAAAATAAATTTAAATATTTAAAGGAGGTGTAATGAAAAAGTGCCAAGTGAAAAAATATTAAATAAGAAAAAAGAGCAAGTAACAGTTCTTGCAGATAAATTTAAAAAAGCTAAAATGGTTGTTCTTACACAATATAGAGGAATAACTGTAGAAGATGATGTTAAACTTCGTAAAGAAGCAAGAGAAGCCGGAAATGAATATATGGTTGTTAAAAACTCAGTAATAACTCATGCTGCAAAAGAGGCTGGTATCAGTGGCGTTGAAACACTAGAAGGTCCAACTGCTGTAGCAATTGGTTATGACGATTATGTATCTCCTGCTAAAACAGTAAATAATTATGCTAAGGGTCATAAATTTTATAATATAAAGTTAGGAATTATGGACCAAAAAGTCATAAATGAGGCGGAAGTTTCAAAACTTGCAAATCTACCATCAAGAGATACTCTTTATGCTATGGTTGCATCTGCATTGATTGGAAACATACGTAATTTAGCGGTAGTTTTAGATCAAGTAAGAGAGAAACAAGCATAAAAAAGTATACAATATTAAAAAAATCTATAAGGAGGATTTATAAAATGGAAAAAATTGAAAAAATAATTGAAGAAATCGAAAAATTAACAGTAATAGAACTTGCTGATTTAGTAAAAGCAATCGAAGAGAAATTCGGAGTAAGTGCAGCAGCAGCAGTTGTAGCAGCTGGACCTGCAGCAGCTGGAGAAGCAGTAGCAGAAAAAAGCGAATTTGATGTTGTATTAACAGACGTTGGTTCAACTAAAATAGCAGTAATAAAGGCAGTTAGAGAAGCTACAGGACTTGGATTAAAAGAAGCTAAAGAAATAGTAGATGCAGCTCCTAAAACTATAAAAGAAGCTATGCCTAAAGAAGACGCAGAGAAATTAGTAGAAGCTTTAAAAGCAGCTGGTGCATCTGTAGAAATGAAATAGTAATAATATTATTATTAAAAAAATATAATTACAATTTAAAAATATAAAAAACTATTAAATCAATAAAAGGTTTAGTAGTTTTTTTGCTTGATAAATATATATAAAGATAAGCATACATTGTGGTATATTTGCTTTCATGTTACATAAAAGTGGCTAGCGCTTAATTGACAAAATTATGTATTTATGGTAATATATATATGAAAACTAGGAGGAATAAAAAATGGCAGATATAAAAGAATTAAAGAAAATACGTGAAGAAAAGATGGACGTTATGAAAGAAGCTGGAATAAAAACATATCCAGAAAGATTTCCACTTACTCACTATATTGTACAAGCAAGGAATTTAGAAGATGGTACTGAAAATATATCAGTAGCTGGAAGAGTGCGCTCTAAAAGAAAAATGGGGAAAATATCTTTTTTAGATATAAGTGATATAGAAGGAAGAATACAACTTGTTTTAAAAAGAGATGATATAGGAGAACAACTTTATAAAAAAATACATGAGACACTAGATATTGGGGATTTTATAGGAGTTACAGGAAATATATTTACAACTCAATCAGGAGAAAAAAGTGTACAAGTAAAAGAATATACATTCTTAGGTAAGGCACTAAGACCATTACCAGAAAAATTTCATGGGCTAAATAATCAAGAAACAATGTATAGAGAAAGACATCTTGATTTAATTATGGATGATGATACAAAAAAAAGATTTTTACTGAGATCAAAACTTATAAGGGAATTACGTAATTTTATGGATGAAAATGGTTTTATAGAAGTAGATACTCCAATATTGCAAAATACTGCTTCAGGAGCTAGTGCAAGACCTTTTTTAACACATCATAACACATATGATAGTGATGTATATCTTAGAATATCACCAGAACTTACCTTAAAAAAATTGATTGTGGGTGGATTTAATAATGTATATGAAATAGCTAGAAATTTTAGAAATGAGGGTGTTAGCGTAAATCATTTACAAGATTTTACAATGGTAGAAGGATATAGTGCATATTGGAATTATCAAGATAATATGAAATATATGCAAAAAATGATAACATATATAGTTTCAAAATTATTTGATGGAAATTTAAAAATAATGATTGGCGAGCAAGAAATAGATTTTAGTGGTCAGTGGCCGGTAGTGTCTTTTAGAGAATTATTATTAAAAGATTGTGGTATTGATATAGATAAATATGACACAGCTAAAAATCTTTTAGAAGAAATTAAAAATAGTGGAATAAAACTTGATGGAGAGGATATAGAAAAACTTGGAAAAGGAAATCTTATAGATACATTATATAAAAAAGTTAGTCGTCCACATATTATACGACCAACATTTTTAATCGGACATCCACTTGATTTATCTCCTCTTGCAAGGGGAAATGATGAAAATCCTAAAATAGTTGATAGGTTTCAACTTCTTGTAAATGGTCAAGAGATAATAAATGGATACTCAGAGTTAGTAGATCCTAAAGAGCAAGAAAAAAGGCTAAAAGAACAAAGTGAATTAAAAGCTCAAGGGGATGAAGAAGCTATGAGTATAGATAACGAATATATTAAAGCTATGGAATTTGGCATGCCTCCTATATCAGGATGGGGATTAGGAATTGATAGATTTTTACAATTCTTAACTAATAGTTATAGTATAAGAGATGTTGTATTATATCCCCTTTTAAAACCAAGAGAAGATGTAGATGAATCAGAAGAAGTAGATGAATTAGAAAAATAATAATAAGTAATATAAACATAAAAAAATAACAAAAAAAGACCGATTACGGTCTTTTTTTATTCTAAGTGTTCGGCTTGACTTTACAACTTGCTAGCAAATTCAATACTACTTTTTAAAATTTTTGGCATTTGGTCAGCTTTAATTGTATTAACGCTATAATGCAAATCGATTTTAGATAGATATAAAGCATATAATGAATCTACTAAAAAATCTATTTTTGCAGAAGGTACGCATAACATATGTAACTGCTCTTTTATAAGAACAGTGTAATCTAGTGTTTCTTTATTAAATAGGGTTTTAAATCTCGCAGGAAGGTATGCTTTTTTAAATTTATTAAATAGTAAATGATTGGCGTGATTCGTTAAAAATTCTATATTCATTTTTTTATCCATAGTAACTAAAAAATTATATATACTTTGTAATATTGTTAGTGAATATTTTGCGTATATATCTTCAGTTATTTCCGCTATATCAACATCATTTAGATATTTTTTGTAATTTTTTAGACATTCAAATATGAATGCAGAAATTACATTTTCTAAAGCCATTGAAACTTCTTCGAACTTTTCTTGCTTTTTTTTGGATAAACTTTTAAACAAATTCATTTTTTTCTCCTTTTTATTAAAAAAATTGTAAATATATTATTTTGTAATCATTATACATGCTAAAGTAATAGATGTCAAGAAAAATGCCAAAATAAATTACATAAAACAGAATATAAATTATAAAAAAATATATATAAGAAATAGATATAGAGATATGTGAATGTAAAATTAAGTTATATCCAGGCATAAGCACTATCGACTTTATGTAATCTGTTCACTTATCAATGACTATATATTCAAATTTAAGCTAAAAAGAGCTTTTTTTGAAAATACCCTTTAAAAAAAGTAAAATATATGATATAATATATATGTAGGAATGGGGATGTAAGGTTTCGACGGATATTTAGAAATACAAATAGCGAGTAGTGGGTTCTCGTTGGCCACTATAAAAACGGGAAAATAATATAAACGCTGATAACAATAAATTAGCATTTGCTGCCTAGTTGGCAGTGTGTCTTATAATTTTTAGCCAAAGAGGATTATAAGGCATAAAATAAATTTGGCAAACGAATTTAGTTTTAGTTGAGGTCTAAAGGGTATAAATCAACTACGTTACTATACTGTTTTGTAAATGTTAGAGTATAGTGATAAGAAGCAAACATTTACTGCACTCGGAGAAATTTGTGTGGATGAATTTTCGGACGTGAGTTCGATTCTCACCATCTCCACCATTATTTTTAAAACAAATATTTTATATAATTATTTATAAAGTATAGTATATAATAAAATATACATATTAGAAAGGAGCCATATGATAGATTTACATATTCATACCAAATCATCTGATGGAACGGATGATTGTATTTCGATTTTGAGAAAAGCTGAAAGCCTAAATCTTTCCGTTATATCTTTTACAGATCATGAAAGTTGTGAGATGTATAATGAATTAAAGGATATAGATACAAGCAAATATTATTCAGGAAAAATAATACCTGGAGTTGAATTAAAAACTGTAGCTAAAGGAATTCCTATAGAATTACTAGGATATGGAGTTGATCCGGATGTTATAAATAAAGAAGTGAAAAAAATATATTCAGCATCAGAAGAAAAAGATTTAATAAAAATGGAAAGACTTTATGAAAATTGTAAAAGAGTTGGTGTAAAATTAGAAGATGATGTACTTGAAAAATATGATAATAGTTATAAATATGCAACAACTTATTTGCATGAAAAAATAACAGAAAGTATTGAAAATAAAAGATATATAACTGACGAAGCTTCTTGGAATGATGATACAACATTTTTCAGAAGACACATGTCAAATCCTAAAAGTCGTTTTTATGTTAGAAGTAATGGTATACTACCATCTTGTGACGTAATATGTAGCCTTATAAAAAAAGCAGGTGGACTTGTGTTTATTCCGCATATATATATTTATATGGAAAATGCCAAAGATGTATTTAATTATCTTTTAGAAAATCATCAAATTGATGGAGTTGAATGCTATTATAGCCATTTTACTGATGAGCAAACCGAGTATTTAGTAAACTATTGTAATACTCATGGGCTATATATATCCGGTGGTACTGATTATCACGGACAAAACAAACCAGGAATAAATATAGGCAAAGGAAAAGGGGATTTAAGTATATCTGAGAATATAATAAAAGATTGGGAAGAAAAAGTAGATGTAATAGAAAACAATATATATGATATAGATACAACTAGCATAAAGTATGGTTAAATTTTTTAAATATGAACAAAAGAGGTGTATAAAATATGTTAATTAATATTTTTATTTTAGCAGTTATATTTTTAGTACTTACAATTATAATAAAAAATATTATAATTAAAATTAAAAGATGTGAAATGAGCTTTAGTATAGATTACATTTTGATTTTTATAAGTTTAATTCCAGCATGGCTATTTTTAATAGTACAAATACTGCGGAAATATTATTGAAGTTATAACACAAAAACCGATTGGTGGAATAGCTGTGCCGTTTCTTGGGTTTATTTCTGCGATTACTATTTTTGCGGCTATAATATGTATATATATAGTTCCTATAATAAACTTTATACGAAATTTAAAAGATACGTATACAAAAGATATAAAAATATTTAAAGCTTTTTTTATAATTTTTGCATATGCATTTGCAATATATTTATTGTTTAATTTAAATCAATTGATAGAACTTAAATATATATCAAAAATTAATATAATACTATATTTGCCACTAATACTTGCATATATAGCTTCAATTATTAGTAGTAGTGTAATGCTTGTAAGAAGCGAGCTTATAGAATAATAAATATAAAAACAAAAAAATGAAATATAAAGGATGTGGAACATGGCAACAAATACAGTGTTTTTTTGCAAAGAATGTGGATATGAAAGTGTAAAATGGCTTGGAAAATGTCCTGGATGTAATAATTGGAATAGTTTTGTAGAAGAAAAAGTAAATAAAAAAAGTTCGCTTAAATCTACTACAAAAGGTTTTAACCAAACTTTTAATGACAAATCAGAAGTAAAGAAACTAAATGATATAGTAGTCTCTTCAACAGTTAGGATAGATACAGGATATGAAGATTTAAATCGTGTATTTGGATCAGGTATTGTAGAAGGCTCCCTTACATTAATTGGAGGAGAACCAGGAATTGGAAAGTCTACATTAATAATGCAAGTATGCAATAATTTAAGTCGTCACGGAAAGATACTCTATGTTTCTGGAGAGGAATCAGAAGTTCAAATAAAACTTAGGGCAAATAGATTAAAAGTTGATTCTGATAATATATTATTTTTAAGCCAAACCGATATTAGTCAAATTGAAGAAAAAATAAATAATATAGAGCCGAAGTTTTGTATAATAGACTCTATACAGACAATGTACGATGAAGAAATATCTTCAGTTCCAGGTAGTGTATCACAAGTAAAAGAAGTTACAGCAAGACTTATGTATCTTGCTAAGAGGCGTGGAGTAACTATAATAGTTATAGGGCATGTTACAAAAGACGGAGTAATCGCTGGACCTAGAATATTGGAGCATATGGTAGATACAGTATTGTATATTGAAGGAGAACGTTTCTTTTCTCATAGAATAATTAGAAGTGTTAAAAATAGATTTGGTTCAACAAATGAAATTGGAATATTCGATATGCAAGATATAGGTATGGTAGAGGTTAAAAATATGGCAGAAGTTTTTTTGACTGATACAAATAGTGATTTGCCAGGTACTGCAATAGTTGCTACAGTAGAAGGAAGTTCGACTATACTGCTAGAAGTACAAGCACTTACATCAACATCATACTACAACAACCCAAGAAGAGTTGCTAATGGAATAGATATAAATAGGCTAAATATGATACTTGCGGTACTAGAGAAAATAAGCAAAATAAATTTAGGTGCGCAAGATATTTACGTAAATGTAATTGGTGGTATAAAAATAGATGAGCCAGCAGTTGATTTAAGCATTGCTATGGCTATAGTTTCCTGCTATAAAAGCAGAGTAATAGATAACAAAACTGTTTTTATAGGAGAAATAGGATTAACAGGCGAGATAAGAAGTATAACAAATTTAGAAAAAAGAATAAGAGAAATAGCTAAAATGGGATATACAAAAGTTTTTGCAAATGCGAAGCAATTAGAAAACTTAAAGAAAAACTTAGCTGACCTAAATATAAATTTAGTTGGAATAAGCACAATAGAGCAAGCTATAGCACATATATTAAAATAAGAAAAAAATATAAACTATAAAACAAATAAAATAAATCGCATTAAAAAGGTTAGGAGGAGAAAAATTGTTACCAGAAGAAATGTTAGAAATACTAAAAATGTTAGCACCGGGTACTATATTAAGAGAAGGATTAGAAAATATATTAAAAGCAAAAACAGGAGCTCTTATTGTAATATCTGAGAGTGAAGAAGTTATGAAAATAGTAGATGGAGGATTTAAAATAGATCAAGATTTTACACCTGCAAGTATATATGAACTTGCAAAAATGGATGGAGCTATAATAGTTGGAAAAGACTTAAAGAAGATACTTATGGCAAATGTACAATTAGTACCAGATTATAAGATAAAAACACTTGAAACAGGAACAAGGCATAGAACCGCAGAACGTGTAGCAAAAGAGACGGGGGAGTTAGTAGTATGTATATCTCAAAGAAGAGGAATTATAACAATATTTAAAGGCGAATTCAGATTTGTTATAAACGAAACATCAGCTGTAATTATGAGAGCAAACCAAACACTAGAAGCATTAGAAAAATATAAAGCGGTTTTTGATAATATGTTAAATATATTAAGTGAACACGAATTTGATGATATAGTGTCTTTAGAAACGGTTGCAAATTCTATATATCGTAGTGAAATTATAATGAGGATGGAAACAGAAGTAAAGCGTAATGTAATTGAGCTTGGTAATGAAGGCAGACTTGTAAATATGCAATTAGAAGAGTTAATTGCAAATGTTGAATCAGAAGAAAAGAAAATAATACAAGACTATATGAAAGATTCAAAAAATAATAAAAAAACTTCAGATAGTATACTAAATGATATAAGGCAACTAGATAGAAAAGATTTAATGATAGCAGAAAAAATAATAAAACTACTTGGATATACAATAGACACTAATATACTTGATTTAAATGTATCTGCCAAAGGCTATAGAATACTTAGTAAGGTGCCAAAAATGCCTACATATGTAATTGAAAAAACTGTAGAAGCTTTTGGGTCACTACAAGGAGTTTGTTCTGCTACAATAGCACAGTTAGACGATGTTGAAGGTATTGGAGAGATTAGAGCAAAAATTATAAATCAATCTCTTAGAAGATTACAAGAACAGTATATTTTAAAAGGATATAATATATAAAAACAAAAAGGAGGAGATATGCATGCCATCAACTGTGATACATTTATGTATAGCAAAAAATATAAGTGAAGAACTAAATTTCACAAAAAGTGAACGCTTAGAATTTTTTTTAGGTTCTATAACACCAGACTATGCACAGATTTTATGGAATGATAGATCAAAGACACATTTTCATAAAATAAAAAGAAAGTGCGGTTTAGATTTGACATGTTTTGATAAAGAAAGATTTGATAAATTATATAAAGATAAATTATATAATTTGTTTGATAAAGGAGTATATGTTCATTTGCTTGCAGACAATTGTTGGAATGATTTTGTAAGTGATAACAAATTTATCATAGCAAATAAAAAAGGCCTTTTATGTTCGAAAACTATAAAAAGTGGATATGAAGTTGGAAGTCAAAAAATATATGATGATTATGACAGAATAAATTTTAAACTTATTGATATGTATAACCTAGATTTAAAAGAAGTATTGGATTTTAAATTGAGTGAAAATGTTAATTTGAAATCCAATATATTAGAAATAGATATAAAAAATATTGAAGCTGTATTAAGTAGCCAGAAAAAGCATTTGAAACGTACTGTAGCTGGTGAAACAGAAATATTTAAATTAGAACAAATAAATGATTACATAAATATAGCCACTAAATATTGCTTAGAAGTATTAAATAAAGTATAATATATTATAAAAAAGTCGATTAAGCATATGTTATGTAAAATTAAGCGATTAGCTTTACTTTTTACTAAAAATATGATATAATAAGCATGTATTAAAATAGTTATTGCAAAGGAGGTAAGCCATGTTTAATATAGGAGATAAAGTAGTATATCCAATGCATGGAGCAGGCACAATAGAGGCAATAGAAGAAAAAGAGATGCTTGGCAATTTTGAAGATTACTACATAATAAAAATGCCGGTTGGTGGAATGAAATTAATGGTGCCAACTAACAAAGTTGAAGATATAGGGGTAAGAGAAATTTCAGATAAAGCAACTTCGCAAGAAGTATTTGATGTTTTATCTAAGCCAAAAGATCCTTATGTACATGATGCAAATTGGAGTAAGAGATATAACGTTAATGTAGATAAAATAAAATCAGGTAATATCTTAGATGTAGCAGAAGTTGTAAGAGAGTTATCTCACAGACATACTGAACGAGGTTTGTCTATTGGTGAGAAAAAAATGCTATCAACAGCTAAAGATATACTTTTAAGTGAGATGGTACTATCTCAAAATATGACTCATGATTTGTTAGATGCTAAAATTGAATCAATAATACAAGATTCATATGATGTTGGAACACAAGTAGCAGCTGATGCAAAAGACGCGTTAGAATCTGAGAATATAACTAACTTATAATCAAAAGAATATATTTTTGTTTAAATTAAATTTAAATAAAAGTATATTTTTTTATTTTAAATTTAGAGTGAAATTAAATTATGATATAAAGTTATAAAGTATAATAGTACAGATATGATATAACCATGTTATATCTATTTATAATATAGTTAGATATATATAAAAAAGCTATTCTTTCCTTGACAAATTCAAAATATTATTGTACTATAATATTATATAAAATAAATAGGCAAATAAATTTTGGTTTAACTATTTATACTAGGAGGTACAATGGAAAAATATAAATTAATGGAATATACAAAATGTTTACAAGAAGAAAGACAAATATTAGAAGATTGTAGTATACAAATTCTAAAAGATGAGAGTATTTTAAAAATAGCATATAATTCGAATGAGGTTACAGCTAAGACTTTGTTTGTTTGCAAAGGACTAAAATTTAAAGAAGAATATTTAAAACAAGCTGTAAATAATGGCGCAATAGCATATATAAGTGAAAAAAAGTATGAAGTCGAGATTCCTTGCATATTAGTTAAAAATGTACAGATAGCATTAAGCATAGTATCAGCTAAATATTTCTCATATCCCGCAAAAAAACTTAACATTATAGGAATAACTGGTACAAAAGGAAAGTCTACTACCACATATTATATTAAGTATATATTAGATGAATATGCAAAAAGGGAAAACAAAAAAAATACTGGGATAATATCTTCAATCGATACATATGATGGCATTTTAAATTTTGAGTCACATATAACAACCCCAGAGTCACTAGATTTACAAAATAATTTTAATAATGCTGTTACAAGTGGTATAAAAAATATTGTTATGGAAGTTTCTTCGCAAGCACTTAAATATGGAAGAGTTCACAATGTAGATTTTAATTATGGGTTATTTTTAAATATATCAGAAGATCATATAAGTCCAATAGAGCATCCAGATTTCGAAGATTATTTTAATTCAAAACTTAAAATTTTTTCACATACAAATATTGCATGTGTCAACTTAGATACAGATGCAAAAGATATGGTAGAAGAAATAGCCAAAAGAGACTCAAAAAGAGTTATTACATTTTCTACCAAAGATAAATCTGCAGATGTATACGGGTATAATATACGAAAGGAAGGTTTTAATACTGTATTTAGTGTAAAAACTTGCAAGTTTGATAAAGAATTTATGCTAACAATGCCAGGATTATTTAATGTAGAGAATGCACTTGGAGCAATATGCATTGCAATTGAAATGGAAATTCCTGAAGATGTTATATATGAAGGGTTAAAAAAAGCAAAATCTAGTGGAAGAATGGAAGTTCATTATAGCAATGATAAAAAGATTATTGCTATTGTAGATTATGCACATAACAAACTATCTTTTGAAAAATTATATGAGTCTACAAAAAATGAATATCCAGATAGGCGTATAATAACTGTATTTGGTAGTGCTGGAAGAAAAGCTTTTCTTAGAAGAAGAGATTTGGGGTTACTTGCTGGTAAAAATTCAGATAAAGTTTATCTTACAGCAGAAGATCCAGGAACTGAGCCAGTAGAAGATATTTCAAAAGATATAGCACAATATGTAAAAATATATAATGATAATTTTGAAATGATAGCAGATAGAGGAGAAGCAATAAATGCTGCAATAAACACTGCAATAAATGAGTACGATAAAACGGTTATACTTGTAACTGGCAAAGGTAATGAAACAAGACAAAAAATTGGAAATGAATATATACCTTGTAAAACTGATATTGAGTACGTTAAAATGTTTTTAAAAGAATATGATGAAACTATAAAACAAAATAAAACAAAACAAAATAAAATAAAATAAAATAAAAAAGATAGTTTATACATTTGTATATAAACTATCTTTTAAATTTTTATTCAACTGTAACAGATTTAGCTAGATTTTTAGGTTTGTCAATATCACATTTTCTTAATTTCGCAGTTTCATAAGCGATTAATTGTAAAGCAGTAATTATAACTAATGGCTGTAAAAAATCATTTTGTTTTGTAACTGTTAAACTAATATTTGCAAAGTTTGCATAAGTAGAAGGACTATTTGTTAAAAATATAACGAAAGCACCTCTTGATTTTGCTTCAATTGCATTGCTTATAGTTTTTTCATATAAATCGGGATTGGATGCTATTACAATAACAGGAGTGTTATTATCAATTAAAGATATTGTGCCGTGTTTTAGTTCACCTGCAGGGTAAGCTTCACTATGCATATATGAGATTTCTTTTAATTTAAGAGAGCCTTCCATACTTATTGCATAGTCTATTCCTCTTCCAATAAAAAACAAGTCATCATTTTTATAAATGCAATCAGCTATTTTTTTGTATTCATTTTGATTTTTTATTGTATTAGTTAAAACTTTTTCAATATTTTTAAACTCATTAAATATGTTTGCCTTTAATTTTGTACTAAGCATATTTTTTGATTTTAATGCCTCAATTGCAAGTACCGAAAGTGTTGCTATTTGAGTTGTATATCCTTTTGTTGTAGCAACAGCAATTTCTGGCCCGGCGTAAGTATATATGGTGTTATCCGCCTCTCTTGCAATAGTAGAACCCACAGTGTTTACTATGCCAATTACTGTAGCGTTTTTTTCTTTTGCTATTCTTAGAGCAGCTAAAGTATCTGCAGTTTCTCCTGATTGAGAAATAATTATAACTAAAGTAGATTTTGATATAAGTTGTTCATTATATCTATATTCTGATGCAACTTCTACCATAGTTGGTATTTTTGCATAGTTTTCAAAAAGAAACTTACCAATAAGACCAGCATGCATTGCACTACCACAAGCAACAATATGTATATTTGTATATTTTGTAAAATCAATATCTATTTTCATATCTCCCAACATATACCTTTTAAAAATATTACTTACAACTTTTGGTTGATCATTAATTTCTTTTAACATAAAATGTTTATAGCCATTCTTTTCGTATTCAGTACAATTCCAATTTGCAATATTTATATCCTTTTTAATTATAGTCCCCTCACTATTAAATACGACCGTATCATTGCAGTTGATTTTAGCAAATTCTCCTGAGTTTAAGAGTATATATTTATTCGTATATTCAAGAATTGCAGATACATCGGAGGCTATAAAGTTACCGTTATCACTTAGCCCAAGTATTAGAGGGCTATCTTTTCTTGCTGCATATATCGTATCTTTTTGATCTTCAAATATTATAGCAAAAGCATAAGAACCTCTAAAATTATTACATGCTTTTCTTAGTATTTCTATCTTGTTTTTGTTTGTTTTGTATAATTCATTTATATATGCACAAGCAACTTCTGTATCAGTATCCGTATTAAAAACAACTTGCTTTTTTAAAAGTTCTGTTTTAAGTTCATTATAGTTTTCTATAATACCATTATGAACAAGTGTTACGCATCCGCTTTGCTGCGGATGTGCATTAGTCTTACTCGGCTTTCCATGAGTCGCCCATCTAGTATGAGCAATAGCAATACTAGATAAAATATTTTTATCAGATAGTGTTTTTTCTAAGTTAGATATTTTACCTTCAGCTTTATATATATTTAGTTTATCATCTTCTACTACCGCAATACCAGAAGAATCATATCCTCTATATTCTAAATTTTTTAATCCATTTATAGCAATGTTTTTTGCATTGCTATTTTTTCCTATATATCCAATTATTCCACACATTATTTAAAACCTCCTACTTTAATATATTATTTTCAATGTATAATAATTTATTACAAATATTTAGATTATATAGATTTTGTGATAATTTAATTTTATCTTTTTTACTATATATTACGATACTAAACTACCGTGATAGCATCCGCTGATATTTCGACAACTATCATCCTCGTCAATATACATTTGTATATCCATGCGCTATTTAAAAAAATGCTTGTGCTCACCTCCTGCAAAATGTTAAATTTACTTAATTTTATTATATTTTCTTTCAAAAGTCAAACAAAACATTGATATTTTCACATAATAGTAACATTGTGAGTTAGATGAAGTATTAAAATAGTTTAGAAATTTTAACTTTATTTGCATGTCAATTTTTGCGTTCGATTTCTCTTGACAAAATATGAATAGCGTTGTATAATTTAATTAATTAGTTCTAAAAAAGTTTTGTCTTATAATTTTAATTAAAAAAATCCAAAGTAGTTTTTTTATGCATCTTATTTTAATTTATATATATTTTTAGATAAACTATTGACAAATTTTTTTTTTGATAGTATAATAGTTTTAAGAACAAACGTTTTGAGAGTTCGTTAGGAGGAAATGATATGATATCAGATGAAAGAAAGAAAGCATTAGACGTAGCAATGGCTCAAATTGAAAAAAATTTTGGAAAAGGTTCAGTTATGAAACTTGGTGAAGTAGGAATGGTAAATGTAGATTCAATACCAAGTGGAGCTTTAAGTTTAGATATAGCTTTAGGCATAGGTGGATTCCCAAGAGGTAGAGTAATAGAAGTTTTTGGGCCGGAATCTTCTGGTAAAACTACAGTTGCATTACATGCGATAGCTGAGGCACAAAAACAAGGTGGGATTGCTGCATTTATAGATGCAGAGCACGCATTAGATCCGGTATATGCTAGAAATTTAGGTGTAGATATAGATAATTTAATTGTATCACAACCAGATACCGGAGAACAAGCATTGGAGATAACAGAACAACTTATACGAAGTGGTGCAATTGATATAGTAGCAATCGACTCAGTTGCAGCTCTTGTTCCGAAGGCGGAAATAGATGGAGAAATGGGAGATAGTCATATTGGATTACAAGCAAGACTTATGTCCCAAGCATTAAGAAAACTTACTGGAATTATGGCTAAATCTAAAACGGTAGCAATATTTATAAATCAGTTGCGTGAAAAAGTAGGAGTAATGTTTGGTAGCCCGGAAACAACACCTGGAGGTAGAGCGTTAAAATTTTATTCAACTGTTAGATTAGATGTCAGAAAACAAGAAGCTATAAAAACTAATGGTGAAGTAACAGGAACTAGAACAAAAGTAAAAGTTGTTAAAAATAAAGTGGCACCACCATTTAGAGAAGCTTTTTTTGATATAGTATATGGGGAAGGAATATCTAATGAAGGCTGTGTTTTAGATTTAGCTGTTGAACTAGATATCATTGATAAAAGTGGTTCTTGGTTTGCATATAATGGACAAAAAATAGGTCAAGGTAGAGAAAATGCTAAGACATATCTAAAAGAACATAAAGATATAATGAATGAAGTTGAAGCTAAAGTAAGAGAAAATTATAGCATAGCTTTTGAAAAGAGTATGGAAGAAATTCCAGAAGCAGATACTAAAAAAACAAAATCAAGTAAGAAAAAAGCAGAGACTATAGATACAGATACAGATACAAAAGTTGAGAGTGAAAAGGAATAAAAGATGGAATTTGAAGTTGCAAAACAAAAAGCTATTAGGTATTTAATACTTGCTAAAAAAACAGAATATGAAGTGAGAAATAAGCTAAAAAAAAGTGAATATTCAAATGATATAATAGACCAAGTAATAGAGTATTTACTTAAAATAAAATATATAGATGATAATGAATATGTGGATGCATATATAAGGCAATGTAAAAGCCTTTTAAATTATTCTATATATGAAATAAAGCAAAAGTTATTGCAAAAAGGTATAAAAAAGTGCATAATTGACGAGAAATTAGAAAAATTAAAAGAAACCAATTATGAAAAAGAATTAATAGAGAAACTAATTAATGGAAAATGCAAAGCTATGGAAGAACTTAAATTAAAGCAGTATCTATACAGAAGAGGTCTTTCAAGAAATTTTCTTAAAGATTAAATAATAAAACAATACGAGGAGTTGATATATATGATGGTTCCAACACCACATAATAGTGCAAAAAATGGCGAAATTGCAAAGACTGTAATAATGCCTGGAGATCCATTAAGAGCTAAGTATATAGCAAAAAAATATTTAGAAGATGTTTTTTGCTATAATGAAGTAAGAGGGATGTTTGGATTTACTGGGAAATATAAAGGAATAGATGTATCTGTACAAGCAAGTGGTATGGGAGTTCCGTCAATGGGGATATATTCTAAAGAATTGTTTGAAGGCTATGATGTAGACAATATAATAAGAATAGGCACTGCTGGGTGTCTTGCTAATCCTCTTGCAACAGATATAGTAAATGATGTAAAGCTAAGAGATATAGTGGTAGCAAAAAATATTTATACAGACTCAAATTATCTTAATGTAAATGGAAGTCAATTAAAATCTTGTTTACAAGCATCAAAAGGACTATTACGCTGTATTGAAAATGTTGCAAATCAAAGAAATGTTAAGTTGAAAATAGGAGATGTATATACAACAGATACTTTCTATTCAAGTATTGATTTTAAAAGACAATTATCAAAGGAAAATATTCTTGCAATAGAGATGGAAACACTTGCTTTATACGTAAATGCTATTAATGCTGGTAAGAGTGCACTTGCTTTGTATACAATATCTGATAACGCAATTAATGAAGTTGGTTTATCTTCAAAACAAAGAGAAGAATCGTTTACAGAGATGATGGAACTTGCGTTAGAAACTGCAATTAAGTGTAAATAGGAGGCAATTATGCAAGATACAATATTAAATAATAGATCAAAACATAAATTTGTTATAGAAAACTTTGAAGGTCCTTTGGATTTGTTGTTATATCTTATAAGTAAAAATAAAATGAATATATTTGATGTTTCACTAAGCAGACTTACTGATGAATATGTAAAATATCTAGAAGAAATGAGCGAAATGGATCTAGAAATAACAAGTGAGTTTATAGTTATGGCTGCAACACTGCTTGATATAAAAGGAAGAAAATTACTACCCGAGTTAGAACCACAAGAAGAGGAAGAAGTACTTAGTGAAGAAGATATAATAGCGCATATTATAGAGTATAAAAAATATAAAGAAATATCTATACATATAAATGAGTTGTATAAAGAATATTTTGGCTCATTTTCAAAACCTTTCGAAAAAATAAAATTTGAAACACAGACTAAATATAGTGGTAATCCTATATATCCTGGGGACCTATTTAATATATATAAAATAATGTTAGAGAAAAATTTAAATAAAATAAATAACAAAGCTAGAGAAGTGGAAAAAATTGCTCTTTATGAAAAAGTAACAGTACAAGATAAAGTAAAACAAATAGTAAAATATTTAAAATCAAATGAAAATATGGTCTTTAATGAAGTATTTGATTCAAATGTTTATGATAATTTGGAAGTAGTAACCGCGTTTTTAGGAGCTTTAGAGCTTAGTAAATTAAAACAAGTATTTATAGAACAAAAAAGACTATTTTCAGATATAAATATAGTCAAAAACCAAGATAGTAACTTTAAAGTTGATTTGTCCGTAATAGAAGGTTAGTTAGAATTTTCATTTAAGTTCAAAGGAAAATAAATTTTATTAAAAAAGTATTAAAAAGTATTAAGAAAAAATATAATAATGATTGAAAATAATTATTATATTTTTTCTTTTTTGTATCTTATGTAGTTTAATCTTAGTATACAATTTCATATCAGTATAAATTCATATTGATACATAAAAAAGTAACACAAACGTAATAAAAAAAAGCTTGACATTACATTTTAGAAATGATATAACTAGAATTGTAAAAACACAACATATTGTGGTTGAGTTAATTCATTTTAACTACAGGTTGTGCTTTTGGTAAAAAATGTCAAGGCTAAGTAAATAGATTTTATGTATTATTTAATTAAAATTATAAGTAAATATTAATACATAAAATATGTTAAAACACCAGAAAATATAGTTTGAAAATACTAATGATAAGAAGAAATAAAAGTGGAAATTATATAATAATAGATGGGGGTAATAATATGGCGTTTACAAATGTTATAAGTGAACAAATTTGGAAAGATAGGTATTGTAAAAATAATGAAACTTATGAAGAGCAAATGAACAGGGTAGCAAAAAATGGTGCATTAGATTATGAAAAAGAGTTCAAAGATTTTAAAAGAGTTATTGGAGGCGGTTTATTTTTCCCTGCAGGAAGAATAATGTCAAATATAGGACTTGGCAAATCAAAACTTACTTTAAATAATTGTTTTACACTAAATTCAATTCCTGATGATATGGAAGGCATATTTGATACTGTAAAATGTGGAGCATTGGTACATAAAGGTGGTGGCGGTTCAGGATATGATGCAAGTATGATAAGACCAGCAGGAACACCAACACATAATGATGCAATTGCATCAGGCCCAATAAGTTTTCTAAGAGTATTTGATACTCAAACAGCTACTGTAAATCAAGGTAGTAGAAGAGGAGCAAATATGGGTGTATTAAATGTTTACCACCCAGATATAGAAGAATTTATTTATGCGAAATCAAAGGATGCAAATGAATTAAAATATTTCAATTTATCGGTAATGGTAGATGATGATTTTATGAAAGCAAAAGACAATAATGAGGATATATATTTGCATTTCCCAGTATATAATAAAGAAGGAAAAATAGAAAAAGATGAATCTAAATGGTTAATAAAGCGTAAAGTAAGTGCATCACAATTATGGGATAAAATAATGAAGCTTGCATATACAAATGGAGAACCTGGAATACTTTTTTATGATAATTTAAACAGGTTAAATCCAACTAACTATATGGAAAATATAATGTGTACAAATCCTTGTGGAGAATATGTTTCAGGAATTTTATATGGAGATAAAATTGAAGATAGTGATAATTATTGGGGAGCGTGCAATTTAGGAAGCTTAATATTATATAATTTTGTTGAAAACCCATATACAGATAATGCTAGAATAAATTGGGACGCACTTGCAGATGCTGCTTATTGGGGAACTAGATTTTTAGATAATATAATAGATATAAATTTCTATCCGGTAGAAAAATTTAAAAATTATCAAGAAAATATGAGAGTAATAGGCTTGGGTGTAATGGGTCTTGCTACTATGTATACTATGCTTGGATTAAAATATGGAAGCGATGAATGTATAGAGTTTACGGAAAATATTATGAACTTTATTTCTAAATCAATATTTAGAGCATCTATAAAACTTGCAAAAGAAAAAGGTAGTGCTCCATTTCTAGATAAAGAGAAGTATATAAATACTACATTTATAAAAGAAATGATAAAATATGATAGTGAATGGGAAAAGATAAGCCAAGATATATTAAAATATGGTATGAGAAATTTAAGGCATATGTCTATAGCGCCAAATGGAACAATAAGTTTAGCCTTTGGAAATAATTGTTCGTCAGGCTTAGAACCAATATTTTCGCTTGAATATGATAGGAAAGTAAAAATTGGTGGACAAGATGATTCTAATATACAAGTTGTAACAATGAGGGACTATGGATATGATTTATGGCTTAAAACAGAAAACAAAACTGTAGATTCAGATATATTTGTAACAGCGCTAGATTTGCCTGTAGAATCTCATCTTAAGGTATTAAAAGCAGTTACTCGTTTTGTAGATATGAGTGCGAGTAAAACTATAAATATACCAGAAGATTATTCATTTAAAGATACTAAAAATGTATATGATTATTGTTATAAAAATGGTATAAAAGGTTGTACTATATTTAGACCAAACAATCTAAGAGAAGGAATCCTTATTACTAAGAAAAAAGATAAAGATGATGATAAAAAGGCAATTAACTCAAAAGATATTAAAAAAGATTCAATTCAAGAAATAATACCAAAAGATGCACCTAAAAATGTAATACTTCCACCAAGAGGAAGTATTAAACAAGAACAAGCTATAAAAGGAAATAATATTCAAGGAATGAAATTTAACTATATTGAGCCTGTAGCAAGAGAATATTTTGGTACTACCCTTGGAACAACCAATAAATACAAAACAGCATGTGGCTCTTTATGGGTTACAGTAAATCGTGATCAAGAAGGTAATCTAATTGAAATATTTATAAATACATCTAAGGCTGGTATATGCAAATCAAATATAGATGCAATAGGTAGAATACTTTCTGCAGGTCTTAGATCAGGAATAAAAGTTGATGTACTAATTGAACAAATACAAGGAATACAATGCCAAGCATGTAGAGGTGAAATAGCAAAGGGAAATAAACTAGATGGACTATCATGCCCAGATATTGTAAGCAAAGCTTTAGCTCAAGAATATGCAAGAGATGAATTAGTACTAAGAAAGAGTAAAAGGTTATATAAATTAAATACCTCAGAACAACCAATAAGTGTTGATATAAAACCAGAAGTAATAAAGACTAAAGAGCTAAAAGATATGAATGTAATAGACCAAAAAGAACTAGGGAAAAGAATATGTCCAGAATGTGGTGAAGAACTTGTATCACAAGGGGGATGTGTAGTGTGTATAAAAGGCTGCGGTTGGAGTAAATGTAATTAGTAAAAGGAAAGTGACTTATATGGAAAACTGTAAATATTTTAGATGTCATAATTTACCTGAGAGTCAGTTTGATTGTTCTTTATGTTATTGTCCATTTTATGAAATGTGTAAAAAGCAAAAAAAATACTTATTGTTTGGGGGATATATATTAAAACAAAACGGATTGCTTGCTTGTGAAAATTGTACATATTTCCATAGAAAAGCTATTGTTATTAAATACAATCAACTACTTAAAAATGGAATGGCATTAGAAGATATATTTAAATTTTTTACAGATGAATTAGAAAAATAAATATAGAATTAGAAAGATAATTAAGAGGATAGTAGCTGTTAAAAACGGGTATTATTCTTTTAATATTATATTGATATAATTATTGTAGAATTAACTCAAATAAAATAATATCTATTATCTTTAGCATAAGTTATTTTGAAACTAATATAATAAGGTTAGGTGAAAATTAAGTTTTAAATAGATATAAAAAGCAGCAAAAAATCACAAAAAAGTCACAAAAATTTCACAAAAAATACTTGAATTTGAAAAAATAATATGATATAATTTGACTTAGCACTTAAAAGAGAAGAGTGCTAAAAATAGATTGGAGGTGTTTTTATGTTGAAACCATTAGGGGACAAAGTAATAGTTAAATTAGTGGAAATTGAAAAAACTACAAAAAGCGGCATAGTGTTACCAGAAGCTGCCAAAGAAAAGCCAGAAGTAGCAGAGGTTATAGCAGTAGGCCCTGGAGGAATGATAGATGGCAAAGTTGTAAAAATGGAAATTAAACTAGGAGATAGAATAGTTTTTTCAAAATATAGTGGTACGCAGATAAAATATAGTGGAGAAGAATATATAATTTTAAAACAAAGCGATATTTTAGCAATAGTTGAATAAGGGAGGTAAAAATTTATTATGGCAAAAGAATTATTATTTGGTAGAGAAGCAAAAGAAGCGTTAGAAAGAGGTGTAGATGCTTTAGCAGATTCTGTTAAAGTAACACTTGGACCAAAAGGAAGAAATGTAGTACTTGAAAAATCATATGGTTCTCCATTGATTACAAACGATGGAGTATCTATAGCAAAAGAAATTGATTTAGAAGATCCTTTTGAAAATATGGGAGCACAACTTGTAAAAGAAGTAGCAACTAAAACAAATGATGTGGCAGGAGATGGAACTACTACTGCAACAGTACTTGCACAAGCAATGATAAAAGAAGGATTAAAAAATGTATTGGCGGGTTCTAATCCAATAATTGTAAAAAAAGGAATTGAAAAAGCAGTAAATATAGCAATTGATGAAATAAAGAAAATATCTACACCTATAAATGGAAAAGAAGATATAGCAAGAGTTGCATCTATATCTGCAAATGATGAAGAAATAGGTATCCTTATTTCTGATGCAATGGAAAAAGTTAGCAAAGATGGTGTTATAACTATAGAAGAATCTAAAACTATGAATACAGAATTAGAAGTTGTAGAGGGAATGCAATTTGATAGGGGCTATTTGTCATCGTATATGGCAACAGATACCGATAAAATGGAAGCTATACTTGATGAACCGTATATATTAATAACTGATAAAAAGATAACTTCAATTCAAGAAATATTACCAATACTTGAAGAGATAGCACAAGCTGGTAAAAAGCTTTTAATAATAGCAGATGATATAGAAGGCGATGCTCTTGCCACACTTGTAGTAAATAGACTAAGAGGAACATTTACATGTGTAGCAGTAAAAGCACCAGCATTTGGAGATAGAAGAAAAGAAATGTTGCAAGATATTGCAATTTTAACTGGAGGACAGGTGATTTCATCAGATCTTGGTATGGAATTAAAAGACACTAAAATAGAGAGCTTGGGGCGCGCAAAACAGGCTAAGGTACAAAAAGAAAATACAATAATTATAGATGGATATTCACAAAAACAAGATTTGGATAATAGGGTTGTGAGTCTACGTAGTGAAATTGCAAATACAAAATCTGATTTTGATAAAGAAAAATTAGAAGAAAGACTTGCAAAACTTATAGGGGGGGTCGCAGTTATTGCTGTAGGTGCTGCAACTGAAACTGAAATGAAAGAAAAAAAGCTAAGAATTGAGGATGCTTTAGCTGCAACTAAAGCTGCTGTAGAAGAAGGAATTGTAGCTGGAGGCGGTACTGCCTATATAAACGTATTGCCAAGTGTAGAAAAGCTTATAGAAACGCTAGATGCAGACGAGAAAATAGGTGCTAAAATGGTACAAAGTGCACTTCAATCACCAATAAGACAAATTGCATATAATGCAGGTGTTGAAGGAGCAGTAATAATTGATAAAGTAAAATCTATGGAAAGAGGAATCGGATATGATGCACTTCGTGATAAATATGTTGATATGAAAAAAGTAGGAATTGTAGATCCTACAAAAGTAACAAGATATGCATTACAAAATGCGGCATCAATTGCAGCTATGGTAATTACTACAGAGACACTAGTCGCTGAAAAGAAGCAAAAAGATGGGTGTAGATGCACAAATCCAGAACCAAATCCTGGAATGGGAATGTATTAAAAAGCTCAATTAATACTCAAATAAAATCTTAAAGAATATACAATATTCTTTAAGATTTTATTATAAATAGTAGTATTAGTTTTTATAAAACGTATATTTTTCTAAGCTCCAGCAATAAATGCTGTGGTCATTGAAAATAATATAACAAACATTATTATTACAAAACAAATTCCAATAGATGAAGTTATTATACCTGATATTGCAAGTCCTTTAGTAGATTCTTTTTTATTTATACTAACAATTCCTAATATAAGACCTACTATACCACAAACAAGACCTATTAAAGAGTTGATAAATAACAAAACAATTGAAGATATTCCAAGTACAAATGATGTTATTGCAAAACCTTTATTAGGTGAGGTAACAGGATTTGTGATAGTATTTTTACTTGAATTGTTAAAACGTTCTTCATTTTGTTCATTTGTTTTTTCAACTTGTAAATTAGTGTTGTCTATTGATGCATAATCTAAATTATCATCTTTTACAATATTGTTCGAAATTTCGTTTTCTATATTTTTATTTTCTTCTTCATTCATATTTTTCCCTCCAAATATATGGTAGTTATATTAATGTAGTGCAAACATTGATGCGCCCATAACCATACATATTATAAAATATATAAGTAAAAGCGATAAACCAACAATATTTATTGCAATTGCCATTATTCCTAATGTAGTTCTTTTTTGTCCAATGCTTATAAGTGCAAAGATTAAACCTGCAAAACCAACAATTAAGCATAAAATTGTTGAAAACCAGACCAAACCAATACATGCAACTCCAAGTATTGAAGATACAACAGCAAAACCGTTAGAAGATCCTAATTGATGTTCTTTTTTCTCATTATTTATTTTAGTTTCTTCAGCAGTTTCTTTTTTTTCTTCAATTTCTTCTTGTGTTTTTTCTTCGTTTTTTTGGCTCATAATAAAAACCTCCTTCTTAAGTACTATCTAAATTATAGTATATAAAAAAAAAATAATCAACACATTTCATAAAAAAAGCACAAAAATGTACTAAAATATTTAAAAAGAAAGAGATATAGATATAAAAATATAGAAATATCTAAGTTTTATAAGAAATATCTATTCTAATTTATGATTTTGAGTTGAAAATATAGAAAAAATAAGATATAATAAATACAATAAAGTAGGGAGAGAAAATGGAAGAAAATATAAAAAAAATAGATTTACAGACGGTATCAATGCAAACTTTGGCATTTATAGGAGATGCTGTTTATAATGTGTATATAAGAACATATTTAGCCTCAATTAGTAATAAAACAACTGGAAAACTTCATAAAGATTCAATAAAATATGTAAGTGCTAAGGGTCAATCAAAGATTATGGATGAAATATTTGAAAATTTAACCGAAGAAGAAATAGCTGCATATAAAAGAGGTAGAAATACAAATATATCAAAAGTTACAAAAAATGTGGATATAGTAGAATATAAAAGAGCTACAGGGTTTGAGGCTATGATAGGTTATTTATATATAAAAGGTGATATAAATAGACTTGATTATATAGTAGGACTTTGTATAAAAGTTTTTTCTAAGGAGGTTTAAAATTTATGAAAAAAAATGAAGAGAGCCAAGAAATTAATAAAAAGGAAAATAACAAAAAGCTAGAAGAAAATTTAAAAGAAATAGTCAAAAATATTTCAAAACAAAAAATGTTAACAAGTCAAGAACAAAAATTATTATTAGAAAAGACACAAGAAAGCGTAGAGTTTTTAAAAAAAATAAATGAAATAGAAGTGCCTGATGATTTAGATAGGGTTATTTTTATTGATGGAAATGAAGAACTAGTGTATGAAAAAGGAGAGTTCTTTATATGTGACACTATAGATAGTAAAAAAACAAAGAAAAAAATTAAGAGGCTTGAGGCAAGAACAATATATATTGAGTATTTTATAAGATATCAGTTAAATCCAATAATTAAACAAAAAGAATTAAAGTCAAAAGCTCATGAATTTATAAAAGAAAAGGTATTTGAAGAGCCAGTAAAAAGTGAAATTGAAACAAAATCGAAAACCCCAAGCACAGCTAAAATTAAAACAAAAAAGGTTATTCAAGCTGAAAAGCTACCTGAAAAACTACCTGAAATAGAAAATATAAAAAAAGCCAGAAAAAATAAAGAGATAGAAAAGAAATCCCAACTTCCAGAGTCATTACAAATAAATTCAGAAAATAATATGGAGTTGCAAGAAAAAGTAAAAGGAATAATAGCACCACAAAAAAAGAAATCTAAAAAAGTAGAAATTCGTGAACAAGATAAAATACTATAAGCACTGCTAAGAAGCTTTATACAAAGTAAAATACTTTGTATAAAGCTTCTTAGAGTAATATTTATAGAGCGTTTTTAACTTGTTCTATGTCAGCTTTACCTGCAGGTGCTGCTGGTACATAAAATCCCTTGCTTTTGGCAATCAAATAAATTTCCCATTGAATTGTCTCTAAGTTGTTTCTACTTTTAGTTAAAGTATCCCTAAAGTTTTTGTTATTTGCTTGTTCTATAGAATAGCCAAGCATTGTTATCATTGAATTGGTTGTTGAAAGTATATCATCAACTGCTGTTTTTTCAGTCATAAACTCACCTCCTAGAGCATAGTACAAAGCTCAGATTTTAGGCTCGTAAATTCTGTACATAACCTATCTAGAGCATCTGTAATAACCTTATCTTGAGTTAGAGTTTTATAGTATGTGATTTTGTCACATATATTTGTTCCATGACCACATATGTGTCTAATATTTTGTAATTCAATTTGATTTAAATTATCCATAAAAAATCCTCCCTTTTAAACTACAGTATTATTATGTGTAAGATATAAATATTATATACATAAATTTGAATTTTTAAGAGTAATTTATTTTATAGTAGGTTTTGCAAAAAGTGAAGCAAAAAATCCAAATACTATTGCAGCACTTATTCCTGCTGCTGTAGATTTTACCCCACCAATAAATATACCTAAAAAGCCAATAGAATCTACTTCATTTATTACACCTTTAGCAAGTGAGTATCCAAAACCAGATATTGGAACAGTTGCACCTGCCTTGCCAAATTCTACTAATGGTGAATATATTCCCAAAAATGTAAATATAACTCCCATTGTAACAAATATTACTAAAATTCTTCCAGGAGTAAGTTTGGTTTTGTCTATTAAAAATTGGCCAATTGTGCATATAAAGCCTCCTGTTATAAATACCTGTAAATAAGTCAAAAATATATTCATAAATTACACCTCATTTTCTATTGCTACAGCGTGTGCAACACCAGGTATTGTTTCACCTTGTAAAGAGGAAATAGGACTCATAAGTGCACCGGTTGCAACAAGTAATATTTTATTTAATTCTCTTTTTTGTAATTTTTTGAAAAAATATCCACTAAATACTGATGCCATGCATCCACAACCACTTCCGCCACAATGTGTATCTTGAGCAATATTATCATATATTAAAGCTCCACAATCTAGATGTAAGTTACTTAGATAAACACCCTCCTTTTTAAATAAATCAACTAATATTTCAGACCCAAGTATTCCTAAATCTCCTGTTATTATAGCATCATAATAATTTGCAGCTCTTGCAGTATCTTCTAAATGTGTCATAATCGTATTAAACGCGGCTGGTGCCATAGCAGCCCCCATATTTGACATATCTTTAATTCCCATATCAATAATTTTTCCAGGAGTTACGTATGTTATGTGCGGGCCTGGCATTCCTATATTTTTTTCAACTACTATTGCAGCTCCGCTACCTGTCACTGTACACTGAGCTGTGGGGCTTTTTTGATTGCCATGTTCTAATGGCAATCGAAACTGTTTTTCAGCACTGCAAAAATGTGATGAGGTAGTAGCTATTGTTTTCTTTGCATACCCTGCATTTACAAATAAAGACGCGAGTAATAGACCTTCACAAAAAGTTGAACATGCACCATATAGGCCGAAAAAAGGTATAGCAAAATCTCTTATGCAGTAGGCAGAACAGATACATTGATTAAGTAAGTCTCCAGCAAATATATAGTCAATACAATCGTTTGTTGTTGGAACTTTTAAAATTAAGTCATTAATGCAAGCCTTCATCATTTCACTTTCTGCTTTTTCAAAACTTTTTTGACCATTAAATACATTATCTATATGTAAATCAAAGTATGAACTAAGGGGCCCCTGCATTTCTTTTGGTCCAACAATACTAGATGTTTGTAATATTTTGGGCGTGTTTTTTAGTTTTATTGTTTGTTTATTTTTTTCCAAAGTTTGTTACCTCCTGGTATAATATGTTTAAGGAAATTGATAAAATAATTCTAAAATCATATTATTTTTTTTGCTTTTTATATATATATTTTAATCAGCCAGTATATAAATCCTGCAATTACAGATGAAGTTATGCCATAAACAAGTACAGGACCTGCGATTTTAAACATGTTTGCTCCAAGTCCTAGTATATATCCTTCAGTTTTAAATTCTATTGCAGGAGATACTATAGAATTAGAAAAACCAGTTATAGGTATTGTAGAACCAGCCCCAGCAAATTTACCAAGTTTTGAATATAAGTTTATTGCCGTTAAAAATGCACCTAAAAATATAAGAACTATAGTTGTAATTAAAAGACTATCATCTTTTTTTAATCCGAAATTTATACATATATCAGTTATTAATTGACCAATCATACATATGATACCACCAACTATAAAAGCTCGTGTAATATTTTTAGCAATTGGACTTTTTTTAGCTTTTTTATCTACATATTCAGAGTATTGCGTATTAGACATAGAAATATTTGTGTTCATAAAAATCACCTAATTTTATTATTTACAAAAAAACATAGTATATTCAAAAAAAGCTTATCTTATATAACTTTTTTAGAAAATATGTGGATTTTTAAAAAAATAATAATTAAGAAATGTTGAATAAATTTCAAAAAAGACTACATAAATATTGATTTTGTTATGTAAATATGATACAATATAACCTAAATAATATAGATGTTTTATATTAAATAATATAAAAAAGGAGAAGTGAAATGAAAGAGATTAAAAATTCTGCTATCTTTAGAAAAATTAGGAGAATTATACTGGTGATTTTGGTTGGGATGCTTATTTGTGTATTTTCAGCTTGCAGGTATGAGTTATTATCTTTTAAAGATAACGTTGCACAAAAAGTTGAAAATGTTAATTTTGAAGGAGTTACGTCGTCTAATGATTGTAAAGGGCGAAGTAATAAGATTTATCAAGTAGATGGGGGATATCGTATTAATGAATTAAATAACGATATGATATCTAAAGTTGGCATATCGCCAGCAGTTAATGGAATTGTAATATCATCTTCGATGGTAAATACAAGTGAAAACTTTAGAATGGGGACCGTATCGTATGATCTTATAGATAATAATAACAAAATCATACAAACAACTGAGCCGCTACTATTTGAAATTGGTAAATATTTGGAATGTAATTTTAAATTAATTAAAATTCCAGATATTGAGCTAAGTTCAATAGATAATATCCAAATACACAAGCTTGAGATAACGTTAAATAAGCCGTTATCTACGGCTCCTGTGATAGATGTCAGTAAAGTTTCATCATATATTTTTACCACGAAAATAGATGGTGATATAGGTAAGACAAAAATACAAAATTTAGGGGTTGCAAGGGAGGATACTTTTCAAATTTTGTATAAAAACGCTAATGGCGTGCTTTTAAAAGAATCTAATGAAATCACGCAAAAAATCGCTAGTTATAATAGCGAGTGTGTATGGTTTGAGTCTGATCCCGGACTAAAAGAACAAATAGATAAAGGAGGTAAAATAGAAGTAAGAGTAATAGAAAAAGTAATGGAATGAGGTAAATATAAAAAGCAGTGAAAATATAGAATATATATTTTTACTGCTTTTTTCTATATCTTGTGGAATACAAATATTTGTTTTAAAATACTGCTAAATCCCTTACATAATCATATAATATAACCTATTATTTCATTTATATTTCAAAATTTAGTCGAAAGCATTGAAAAGTATATAAAAATTTGATATAATACTTTTATCATTCAAAAAACTATATTGGAGGTAATAATTAAATGGAGAACGAAAAGAAGTTTAGCAATGAGATGTTTGGTTATGAGAAAAGAGAAGTTGAAGACTATATAAAAGCTTTAAAAGCAGAGTATGAAAGTAAGGTACAAGCTGAACGCTCAGAAGCAAATAGAGTAGCAAATGAACTAACCATTGTAAAGAAAAAATTAGAAAGATATGAAGTTGATTATGTACAAAAGCAAGAAAAAGTTGCAAATGCCCTTATAACAGCAGAAGATCAAGCAAAAAAAATAGTAGAGACATCTAGAAATGAAGCAATTCAGGAAAAGGATAGAATTGAACATTTAATAGAAATGGAAAAAGAAAAATTGTTAGATGTAAAAAAAGATGTTATAGATTTAAAAGAAAAAACTATTAGACTTTTAGACAAGTATAGTGAACAATTAAATAAATTATTAGATTAGTCATAATATAGAAAAACCGTAATACAATAAAACATAAGGAGAATGTTTTTATGAAGATTACGGTTGCTTTTTTAGGTAATAGAAAAAATAGCGTTAAAAATTATATGAAAAAATATACCAAGATACATGCAAAAAGGCAAAAAAAATATATAAATACAAATAGCAAAAGTTATAAAAAAGACTTTATAAAAAAACACGTAGAAGTTGAGCATAGTAATATTGGGAGTATATCAGATATAAAAAATAAAAATAGTAAAAATAGTAAAAATAGTAGAAATACTAAATACACTAAAACAGTTATTGAAAACAAAATAAATAGAAAAATATGTGATGAGATAAAATCACAAAAATCCAAAAAAAATATAAGTGCAATAGCGTTTTTAATAATAAGTATAGTAATAATATCTTTTTTTGCAAAGTTTATATTGGTAAATAAAACAATGCTAAATTTTGCAACAAATTTTAGACAAGCAGAGGACAATAAATTTGAACTTCAAAAAGCGATAAGTGTGTATAATTTATACAACACTGAAAACTATATATATGATAGTTCACAAGAAAAAGCAGCTATAAAAGAAAAAATCGTACAAAAAGATAAGGTAGAACTATCAGAAGATGAGGCTATAGACTCACTTGCGGTAGATAAAAATGTAGTAGATGTTTTCGGTAGAAAAAATATAGAAGTCCAAATTACAGAAGATTCAAAAGATATACAAAGAATATCTGTAGATAAAACTAAAATATTAAATTATTCTAAAAAAAGAAATATAGATTTTAATACACTTATAAATAAAAATATAGTAATGACAAAGTCTAGCGATAAGATTTTGTTATATAATACTCATACATCGGAGTCATATGCAAATAGTGATAAATATAAGTTTGAGTATACAGGGACAAAAAGAACAACAGATGCTAAATTTAATATGCTATCTATTGCTGAAAAATTAAATGAGAATCTTAAATCGAAAGGATTTGAATCAATTCAAAATACAACACCTCATGATTATGGTACATATACAAGTGCGTATGCAAAATCTAAAATAACAGTTAAGGATGCTTTACAAAATATGAATGGAGCAGGTATATCTATAGATGTTCATCGAGATGCAGGCTCTGATTTAGAGTTTAGACCTGTTACAGCTATAAAAGGAATTCAAGTAGCTCAGTGTATGTTTGTTGTAGGTGCCGGTACAGATGTGACAAAAAATGAATACTTTGAAGATAATTTATCATTTGCTTTAAAGTTACAAAAAATAGCAGATGAGGTATATCCTGGACTTTTTAGGCCGATGATTATTAGAAGTTCTTTATATAATCAAGATTTAAATAAGTATTCTTTGTTAATAGAAGTTGGGGCAACAGGGAATACAATAGATGAGGCAAAACTTACAACTAGATGTATAACAAATTTGTTAAATATATTATATAAAGATTGACTATAAAGTTTGTCATATGGTATAATGAAATTTAATTATTTGAAAAATATAGAATAATGGAAATGGAAGGTAGATAAATTGGCAAGTAAATTAGTAATAGTTGAGTCTCCATCTAAAGCAAAAACAATAAAAAAATATTTAGGAAGTGATTATGAAGTAATAGCTTCTCAAGGTCATATAATAGATTTACCGGCAAGTAAATTAGGAGTTGATGTTGATAATGATTTCAAACCTGAATATAAGACAATGAAGGGTAAAGCTAAGATTGTAAAAGAGATTAAAGACAAAGCAAAGAACAAGAAAGAAGTATATCTTGCAACCGATCCAGATCGAGAAGGTGAGGCTATAGCTTGGCATATAAAAAATGTATTAAATATTGATGATAGTAAAAAGTGTAGAATAGAGTTTCATGAAATTACACAAAAAGCTGTTAAAAATGCAGTCTCAAAAGCTAGGGCTGTGGATAATTGTCTTGTTGATGCACAACAAGCAAGAAGAATTTTAGATAGGATAGTTGGGTATAAATTATCTCCACTATTATGGAAAAAAATAAAAAAAGGATTAAGTGCAGGAAGAGTTCAGTCAGTTGCTCTTAAAATAATAATGGATAGAGAAAAACTGATTAAAAATTTCAAATCGGAGGAGTATTGGTTATTAACTGCGAAGCTTTTAAAAAATAAAGAGCTTGTAACTGCTAAATTCTATGGTGATACTAAAGGTAAAATTTTACTCACAAACCAAAAGCAAGTCATGGATATTGTAAATAATATTGATAAGGAAACCTATGTCGTAAAAAGTGTTAAAAAATCGGAGAGAAAGAAAAATCCATCTCCTCCATTTACAACATCTTCACTTCAACAAGAAGCTTCTAGAAAGCTTGGGTTTAGCGTGAAAAAGACAATGATGGTTGCACAAAAACTATATGAAGCGGGGCATATAACATATATGAGAACTGACTCTACAAGACTTTCTGATGAAGCAAAGTCTCAAGCAAAATCATACATAGTTTCAAATTTTGGTGAGAAATATTATTTGAATAGATTTTTTAAAACAAAAGAAGGCGCACAAGATGCCCATGAAGCAATACGACCAACAAAATTAGATGGGGTTTCCAAAATACATGAGAGTGCTAATAAAGATGAAATAAAATTGTATTCTTTGATTTTTAATAGGTTCTTAGCAAGTCAAATGTCAGTTGCTGTATATGATACAACAAAAATAGTGGTACAAGTTAAGGAATATATATTCAATATTAATGGTAGTATTATAAAGTTTGATGGATTTATGAAATTATATATTGAGGGAAAAGATGAAAAATCAAAAGGTAAGGACGATATAATAGATGATGACGAAGAAAGTATATTACCAGAAATTAATGAGGGAGATATATTAGTACAAGAAGAATTAAAACCAGAGCAAAAATTTACAGAGCCACCTGCAAGATATACTGAAGCAAGCTTGGTAAAAGTTATGGAAGAAAAAGGCATAGGTAGGCCTAGTACATATGCGCCAACAATCTCTACTATAGAAGAGCGAACTTACATAGAAAAAGAAAAAAAATATCTAGTTCCAACCAAGTTAGGTGATATTGTAAATACAATGATGGAGAATAATTTTAAAGATGTAGTTGATGTCAAATTTACTGCAGATATGGAAACAAAGCTTGATAGGGTAGCTGAAAACAAAGAAAACTACATTAAGATGCTACATGAGTTTTATGACCCATTTATTAAAAATTTAACTGATGTGGAAGATAAGATACAAAGGGTTGAAATTCCAGAAGAAAAAACAGATATAAAATGTGAATTGTGTGGAAAAAACATGGTGATAAAGCAAGGGAGATATGGCAAGTTTTTAGCGTGTCCTGGGTATCCTGAGTGTAAAAATACTAAACCTATTGTACAAAAGATAGATGTATCGTGTCCAAAATGTGGTGGTGCAGTTTTAATTAAAAAAACTAAGGCTAAAAAAACTTTTTATGTTTGTGAAAATAATTCTAATTGTGAAGAGAGTAAATGTGATTATATTTCATGGAATAAGCCCAAAAAAGAAAAAGAAGACTGATCAATTGATCAGTCCTTTTTTGGGCTAGCTTTATAAAAAAGTAAATGTTGAAGTGAATTTAAATTAGTAGAGATGTATATGATAAACTTAAATTTGATTTTCTCTACTTTTTTTATAAAGCTAGCCCTTGTTTTTATTTGGAAAGTATAATATAATACTTAGAGATGAGTTAAAGGAGAAAAAATTATGATTGTTAATGTTATTGGCGCGGGACTTGCCGGGTGCGAGTGTGCATATATTTTAAGTAAAAATGGAGTTAAAGTTAGATTGTTTGAAATGAAACCAAAATATAAATCACCTGCTCATAAAAGTAATAATTTTGCTGAACTTGTTTGCAGTAATTCACTTAAGTCAGAGTCTGTTACTAATGCTTGCGGATTATTAAAAAAAGAGATGGAAATAATGGGTAGTATGTTTATAGAGGCTGCACGTAGCACTCAAGTACCAGCAGGACAAGCACTGGCTGTCGATAGAAATGAGTTTTCTTTGTATATTACTAATAAAATAAAAGCAGAAAAAAATATAGAAATTATCTATGAACAAGTAGATGATATAAAAAAGCTAGAAGGAATCACAGTTATTGCAACAGGACCACTTACAAGTGACAATCTTTTTGAAAATATAAAGAGCATCGTTGGAGATGATAGTCTATATTTTTATGATGCTGTTGCACCAATTGTTGAGGCAAGTACGATAGATAAAAACATTGCATATAGTATGGATAGATATGGCAAATTTGAGTTTGGAGGAGATTATATAAATTTGCCAATGAATAAAGATAAATATCTGTCTTTTTATAACGAACTAATAAATGCAAAGCAGGCAGAGCGTCATGAATTTGATAAATTGGTTTTATTTGAAGGGTGTATGCCAATTGAAGAAATGGCAAAGCGTGGTGAAAAAACTTTAGTATTTGGTCCACTTAAACCAGTAGGATTAGATAATCCTAAAACGGGTGAAAAAATGTATGCAGTAGCACAACTTAGAGCAGAAAACAAGGAAAAAACATTGTATAATTTAGTTGGGTTTCAAACAAGTCTTACATTTAGCGAACAACAAAGGATATTTAAGATGATACCAGGACTTGAAAATGCAGTATTTGAAAGGTTTGGAGTTATGCATAGAAATTCTTTTATAAATTCAAGTAAGTTATTAGATAAAAGATTTTGCTTGAAGTCAGATAATAATATATATTTTGCTGGACAAATTTCTGGAGTAGAGGGGTATGTGGAATCTGCAGCTTCTGGAATGATGGTTGCATATAATATATTAAATGAAAAAATAGAATTTCCAAATACTACAATGCTAGGAAGTTTATCAAGATATATTTCTACTGAAAACAAACATTTTCAACCGATGAATGCAAATTTTGGTATATTGAAGCCATTAGATGAAAAAATAAGAGACAAAAAAGAAAAGTATACTAAACTTAGTGAAATAGCAATTAAAGATATACAAAAGTTGAAAGATGAGGTGTAAATTATATGGGCAATATTTATCTTTTTTATGGAGAAGAAAAATATGATCTAGAGCTGCGCGTAAGTAAAATAAAAAAAGAATTTGAAAGACTTGAATTAGGTTTGAACTTGTTTTATATAAATAAAGAGAATATAGAAGAATTAGAAAATGTGGTCCAAGGAGTTACTTTTTTTGGTACAGATAAATTAGTTATAATAAAAGATACAAAACTTAAGTTTAATATTGATTTAATAAAGGAACTAGAAAAGAGTATAATAGTTATATTAATTGAGGATAGTGTAGATAAAAGGACTAGTGAGTATAAATCACTTTCTAAAATAGCGGAATGTGTGGAATTTAGATATATGGATAATAGGCAAATGAATACATATATAATGCAAATTTTAAAAAGAAATGGTCTTAACGTATCAGCGGATGTTGTTGAATATATGCAAAATATATGTGGACAAGAAAAAGCAAATAATATAAATGAAATGCAAAAACTTGCTATTTATTTGAAAAAAGGCGATACAGTAACAAAAGATATTATAGATAGGGTATGTGCTAAGACTTTAAATGCAAAGATTTTTGATGTGTTGAGTAAAATAGTAAATAAAGATAAAAAAAATGCAATAATAAAGCTTGATGAATTATTACAGCAAAAAGAGCCTATTGTGAAAATATATATAATGTTGTACAGGCAATTAAAACAAATGTATATGATAAAATGTTTGAAAAATAGAAATATAACCGATATAGCAAAAAAGCTTGAGATTCATCCTTTTGTGTTTAAAAATTTAAATATCTCGGCTGATAGATATAGTGAGGATAAATTAAAACAAATCCTATATGAATTTAATGATTATGATGAGAAAACCAAATTAGGAGAGATGGATTTTACTATAGGGTTGAAAAAAATTATAAGCTCAATGTAGATTAGATATTAGGGCTAGCTTTATAAAAAAGCACTTAAAAATATATTTATGTGGAGAACTAATGTAAGATCGGGATTTTATTTATAGAAAATATGTTTTAAATTTGAACGATCCGCCAAAGATAAAAAAATATGAAGGTATAAAAACAAGTGCAAATACATATTGATTTTGCTTTTTATATCTTCTACTTTTTTTATAAAGCTAGCCCATGTATATATTTCTCGATTTTATACATAATATAGTGATAAGAGGTGTTAGTTAGTATGAATAAAAAATATTTGAATTTTAGGACTGATATGGCAGACGAACGTGTAGATACATATAAAAGAGTTCATAATTTAAGCGATATTGATGGTGTAGAGGTTAAATCAGATGCTGATGAGGGTATAATTACAACTACTGTAAATGTAATAAATGAAAACGGGTCGCAAGCGGTTTCTAAAGAAATTGGTAAATATATTACAATTGAAATTCAAGATATTAATTGTCTGGATGAACAACAGCAGGAAAAAATTTCCACTAAAATTTCTAATGAAATAAGAGAGCTTGTGGGATGTGATAAAACAAGTTCAGTACTCGTAGTGGGACTTGGAAATATTTATGTAACTCCTGATGCGCTTGGCCCTAAAGTTGTACAAAATGTGGAGATTACAAGACATATTTTAAATTTTGCAAAAGAATTTGCACAACCGGGTACTAGGTCTGTTAGTGCAATTGCTCCCGGAGTTTTGGGTACGACCGGTATAGAAACATCAGAGATTGTAACTTCTATTGCAAGAGATGTAAATGCTGATATTATTGTTGTTATAGATAGCCTTGCATCTCAAAGTATGCATAGAGTTGGAAATACAATACAACTTAGTAATACAGGTATTACACCTGGAGCAGGCGTTGGGAATAAAAGGGATGGTATAAATCAAGAAAATCTGGGTGTGCCAGTTATTGCAATTGGGGTTCCAACTGTTGTAGATATGGCAACTATAACTAATGAGGCTATAGATAAAATGATAGATAGTGCTAAGAGTCAAGTAAGTGAGTTTTCTAATTCAAGTACTCTAGATATATCAAAAGCTTTTGAAAGTTTAGAAGAAGATACAAGATATGATATGATTTCAAATATATTAAATACAGAAAATTATATAGTTACACCAAAAGAAATTGATGAAGTGATACAAACAATATCGAAGATGATATCTAGCGGTGTAAATATGGCATTACAGGGCTAGCTTTATAAAAAAAGCAACTTGTTTTTTCATGTCAGAAATTGCGATCGAATTTACTTGACAAAAGGGGGTTGCGGAAGTATAATATAAATATTACTGTGAGGTACACAGGTAGAGCCTTCTAAAATTGCACATTTTGGTGTATTACGTAGGAATTCTTTTTAGATTTGCCGCAAAGCTAGCCCACTTCGGCTCAAGTAGAAATACTTGCATCAAATTATTTTTTTTCAAGGAGTAGTTACAAAAATGAATAAAATTTTAACGTATACTTATAGAATTTATCCAAATAAATCTCAAATAGATAAAATAGAGCATAACTTTAAATGCGCAAGAGAGGTATATAATCATTTGCTAAGCGCAAGAATTGTAGAATACGAGAGGTATAAAAAAAATGCTATAAAGTTTGAAAAAGTTGGTAAAAAACTGGATTTAACTAAGTTTAATAAATCAGCTAATCTTCCGAGTATTCCATCTATAAAAAACAAATACCCTTATTTAAAAGAAGCTGATAGTTTAGCTCTTTGTGCCGAATGGGGTAATTTAAACCGAGCTTTTTCTAATTTTTATTCAAAAAGATGTAAATTTCCAAGATATAAAAAAAGAAATGATAAAAATACATATATAACCAGTTGTGTAAATAATAATATTAGAATACAAAATAATAAATTAAAGCTTCCAAAAATAGGTTATATAAAAATAAAATTGCATAGACCACTTCCTAAGGACTATAGAATAAAGAGAGTTATTGTCAGAGGAGATAAATGTGGAAGATATTATGTTGCTATAGTTATAAAGTTTCCACTAAATGAGGTTAAGAAAAAAGCCTTCGGCAAAATAGTTGGATTAGACTTTAAAATAGGAGAAGTTTTTGTGTCAAGTGAGGCTCAAACGCCTGAATATAATAAGCCGTATAGAAATAATTTAGAAGAATTAAGGGGATTAGAAAAAAAGCTAAGCGAGAAAAGAAAATTTTCTAAAAATTGGTGGAAACATATTGGGAAAATTCGTGAAAGTCACAAAAAGGTGGTATTTAAAAGGAAAGATTTTTTACATAAATTATCATTCCAAATAAAAAATGAATACGATACTGTAGTAATTGAGAGTCTATCTTTGGAGGATATTTCTCAAAAGTTATCAACTGGAATGAACGTATATGATACTAGTTATCGTAGTTTTGTAAATATGCTTAAATATAAAATGGAAGGTGAAAATATAGTTGAAATTGATAAATGGTTTCCATCTAGTAAAATGTGTAGTTGTTGTAAAAGCATAAAAAAAGAACTGGATTTGTCGGAGAGAATATATAGTTGTAATTATTGTGGTAATATTATCGATAGAGATTTAAACGCAGCTATAAATATACGAAATGAAGGTGAAAGACTAATAAAAAACATAAAAAAATGAATAATTAATAAAAAAACAAATCAATCTTTCTTTGACAAATTTTGCAAGAAAAACATAGTATACTTGTGTTGTAAAATTAAAAAGGGGGTGGATTTTGTGAAAAAAATAACTAATTTGAGAGAAGAATTAGAGAATATGATTGAAATCGGTAAACCTTATAGGGATATTGTAAAAAAAAGTCAAGAATTAGATTTAATTATTGTTGAATATATGATAAAAAATAATATTAATAATAGATATAAAGAGGCAGCAAATTAAGGACAAGATGCTATTTGTAGTAATAAATAATAATATAAAATCAAAAAAGTATAGCAGTTAAAGCGTATTTTAACAGTTATACTTTTTGTTCAATATTAGGAAAGTGCAAAAAAACATAGCAAGCAACAAACATATGTGCATAAATA
>JAVXNL010000005.1:38579-45450 GCA_036645795.1 Clostridia bacterium | reverse complement strand
TTATTAAGACTACCTAGTAACTTTATTTTTTGTACAACATATATACCACACTACAAACTACTGATAATCTTTTAACAATTACTCATAACTTAAATGTATTTGAATATATATGTATTATATATAAAGGCTGGTGTATAATATGTTTGTTATAAACTTTAAATTAGATATTAAAAAAGTAGTTATTGTTTGTGTATTTATTGCCCTAATAGTTTTTACCATTGTTGAATTTGGTACCAATAGTACTAGTAGTGTGAATGCAAATACAGATAAAAAAGGAAAATATGATATAGTTCTAAATGATGAAAATTTTACCAAAATGCTAAAAAGTGTGCATGATGACATAAATTCAAACCTTGGTAAAACAATTACTCTTACAGGCTTTGTATTTAAAATGCCTGATTTTAAAGATGATTATTTTGTATGCGGTAGAAATACAATTGTTAATAATGAAGATGCTGTTGCTGGTTTTCTTTGCCAAAGTATAGATACTAAAAACTTAGTTGATAATGAATGGGTTCAAATAACAGGCGTTATTATAAAAGGAGAATATAATGGGACTATGCCTATAATAAAAGTTGGAAGTATGACAAAACAAACTGCTCCGCCTAATACTTATGTTGATAACATTACTGATAAAAAAGCAAATACAAATATCAATGCTTTAATGCCAAAAACTACTTAAACATATACACTAAAAAATAGACCTTATCGTTTTTAATTGATAAGGTCTATTTAAAACAACTAATATATTCTATGTAGGCATGTCTATAAATCCACCCATATACACGTTTGTAAGAGGTACCATTACAGTTATAACAAAAGCAATTAGTGCTACACCTACAAATGCATAAGTTATATCTGGCAATACTTTTACAAATTTATTTAATGATTCTTGTATTTCCATATCAACATATTCATTAACTTTGCTCATCATTTCAGCTAAATCTGTTTTCATACCTATTGATACCATCTCAGATACCATTGGCTTAAAAAGCTTTTGTTCTTCAAAAGGTGTAAGCCAAGAAGAACCGGCCAAACTGTTTGCTTTTCCAGCTTCTACTGCAGATAGAAAATAATAGTTTGAAGTTACATTTTTAGATATTTCTAAACTTTCTTGTATTCTCATACCATTTCTTAAATTAAGTAACATAGCCTGAAAAAACTTGCTTATTGTGATATTTGTAATAAGTGGGCCTATTACAGGGAATGTAAGTAGAAATTTATCCCATTTGAATCTCCCTTTTGGCGTATTTATGTACACGACAAATAGTGATACAATTAAAGCTATTGCTGCTACTATTACATACCAATTAGCAACAACCCACTGTGCAAATCTAAGACCTGCCATTGTAGCAGCAGGAATTGACTCTTGCGAATCAAACATTGAGTATACATCTTCAAGTATCGGTACACCAATAAGTAAAGCAACAAACATCATTCCCATGATTAAGAAAAATTGCAATACCCTAGGAATTATAGCAGACCTTATTTGTTTTCTTAGCTTAGTAGAACTTTCTATATAGTCTCTTGCGTATAGAAGAGCTGTATCTAGTGTACCTGCTTCTTCTCCAACTCTTATAAAGTTTACAAACATAGCGGGAAATGTTTTAGGATAAGCTTCCATAACTGTATGAAGTCTTTCTCCTGATTCTACCCCAATTAATAAATCCTCTATTACATCTCTAAATACTGGATTATCCATCCCATCATATAACGACTGGAGTGCTTGTACATTATTAAATTTAGCTTTTTTTAAGATGTACAAATTGTTAGAAAAAACTATTAAGTCTTTTGTTGTAACTCTTTTAAAAGGATGAAAATTCATATTTTTAAGATCTTTTAATGTCATATCTTTAAATTTAATCTTGTTTTTATTATCTTTTTTTGATGAATTTGAAAATCTACCTTTTTTTTGTGATTTTTCTATCCTATTATAGTCAAGCCTTTTATATTTTTTTTGATGAGTTTTTACTCTTTTTACCATAAGAGGCTGAGTACTCTCTTTTTTCAAACTCTCTATTGCATGAGTTTTATTTAGAGCCATTATTCTGCCTCTACCCACCTTGCCATCTTTAAAAACAACTCTATATCTATAATTTGGCATACGTTTTTGCACCTCCATTTTGATGTATTTATATACTTTTTAGATTTACTCGTCTATTGTACTGCCGTTATTTAATATTAAACTTTTTATTATATTTAATCTTTCTGGATTCACATTTTGTTTTATTGTATCCATACTAAGTAGACCTCTTATATATAAATCTGAAAATGAATATTCAAAACTTACACATCCTAAATCTCTTTGAGCATGTATTGTATCTTCTATATCTGCTACATTAAATTTTTCTTGCCTTATTTGAGCAGCGAGGGTATTATTTACAATCATAACTTCTGGTACCATAAGTAGTTCTGATTTTGTACTTACAAGTAACTTTTGGGATACTACCATTTTTAATACTGATGATACTGAGTTTTTTATTGTATTTTGATCTGATGGGTCATACATGCTTATAATTCTCTCAATTGTTTCACCACAAGAACGAGTATGTAGTGTTCCTAAAATTAGTCCTCCCGACTCAGCTAAATCTAGTGCAACATCCATGGTTTTTTTATCTCTAATCTCTCCTAGTACTGATATATCTGAATCTTCTCTTAGTAAGTTTATAAGACCGTTATAATAGCTTATTACATCAGACTCGTCCCCTATTTCCTTTTGTATTATTATTGATTTATCTGATTTGTGTTCATACTCAATAGGATCTTCTAAAGTAACTATTTTTTTACTAACTTCTCTATTTATTTCTTGTATAAACGCGTTCATTGTAGTAGATTTACCAGAGTTTACTTTACCGGTTAGTAAAATCAACCCCGAATTTATTTTTTTCATTTTATTTATTACATCTATAAGTCCTAAATCACTTACATCTATAATTCCATTAGGTATTATTCTTATAGAAAATGTTGGTACTCCTTTTGTTATAGATATATTTATTCTAAATCTATGTTCCATAAGAGTATACGATACATCGGCTTGTTTTTTTTGCAAGAATTTTTCTTCTAACCCTCTATTTACCGAATAAAAATATTCAAGTACCTCATTTAATGTAACTTTGCTTATTGGTAATCTTGCTTGATCAAAAAACAATTTTCTTTTTACTCTATATACTGGTAATTGATCTGGAGCTAAATGTATATCTGTAGCACCAAGTTTTATCCCTTTTCTTAAAAAAGCATTTAATGTTTCTTCCATATATTGCTATCTCCTTCCACTTACTATTTTTATTACTATATTTACTATATCACTATTTTTCTTTTTATTTCATCTATTGTTGTCATTCCAGACAATACTTTTTCAATTCCATCTACTATAAGTGGTCTATACTCCGTATTTTCTACTGCATACCTTTTAATATCTATACTTGATTCTCCGTTAGATATCATATCTTTTAAATAATCATCTATGCATAATACTTCAAATAAAGCTATCCTATCAAAGTAACCTATGTCGCTACAATATTCACAACCAACTGGTTCAAATGCATGTACATCTTTCATATCAAACGTTTTTCCTGTTACCTTTGTTACTTTTTCTATATACTTTAATTCATCCGTTGTAAGTTCATGTGCCTTTTTACATTTTTCACACAATCGCCTTACTAGTCTTTGTGAAACAGATGTGACTATTGTTGCTGATACATCGTAGTCAGATACTCCCATTTTTCTTATTCTAGTTATTGCCTCTACTGCATCAATTGTATGTAGTGTAGTTAAAACTAAATGTCCAGTTTGTCCTGCTTCTATAACAGTTTTCGCTGTTTCTTCGTCTCTTACTTCACCTACAAGTATTATATCTGGATCTTGTCTTAGTACAGTTCTTAATGCTGAGGCAAAAGTTATATTTGGGCCTATTTCAACTTGGTTTACTCCTGGTACTCTACGCTCAACTGGATTTTCAATTGATATTATATTTATTTCTGGTTTATCTAAATATTCAAGTACACTATATAGAGTAGTAGTCTTACCTTCACCTGTTGGTGCACATACAATAACAACACTATTTCTTTTGTCAAAAGCTTTATCTACAAGCTCTTTATCTCTAGAAAATCCAAGTTCAAATAAATCTCTTGCTTGAGCATCTTTTTTTAAAAGTCTTAAAACAAACTTTTCTCCATTTACATTTTTTTGTGTTGATACACGGATACTATAATCATCATAGTTATTTATGCTACCATCTTGATCATATGCTATTTCTTGATGCATATTAGAAATTGACTTTACCCTACCAGTTATAATCTCTTGTCTATCTTTTGGAAGTTCACTTATTGTTATAAGTTCTCCATCTATTCTAAATCTTATTCTAACTTTGTTCTCCATTGGCTCTATATGTATATCACTAGCTCTTTTTTCCATTGCAGTCATTATAATATTATCAATAAGTTTAGTTACATCTTTTTCTTCTTTATCAATATATTGTGTGTCTACAGTCCTTACCTTAGATATTTGTTTCATTATACTTGTGTAAAGGGTTATATATATTTCCATATCATATCCTTGATTCATAAGTAATAATTCAATCTCTTTTACTCTTCCAGCATTTTGAGGATCTGTAAATGCTACTTTTAAAGTATTTCCTTCTAAATCAAATGGTAATACTTTGTAATTTATTATCATATCTCTTGGAAGATATGATACTGGATTTACAGCTAAATCGCCTTCAAGTAAAACTGGATTTACCTGAATTTTATATGATAGCGTTTCAAGTAATTGTTGTTTATCACACATATCTAGTATATCAACAATTTCTCCAAACTTTAATTCTTTGTGATCTTTTTGATATTCTAACACCCTATCTACTTGTACATCTGTAAGCAATCCTCTTTTTATAAATTCCACACCAAGTGGACTTTTTCTTGCTTTTACATTTTCAAACATAAACGTCACTCCTTATTTTTGTTTTTTTGTTTCTTTGTTTTATTTATTTTATTTTTATTTATTTTATTTTTTATCTTAACTTGTCTAGCTTATTTGAAGTTGGATTTTTATTTATATTATCACTATTATTCATATTTGGATTTATATTTTGAAAAGTTTTTGTATCCTCATAAAATTTTTCTAAATCCTCAGTTGATGTTTCATATTGTTTTACTATATCTTTTTCGTATTTATTTTGTAATATAGCGTAATGTTCTTGCTGTGCATAAGTAGACATTACATATATAGTAAAAGCTATTGCAGAAAACACTACAACAAGAATACCTGAGCCTTTTAATCTTTTTTCGGAACTTTTTTTATTCATTTATACCATCTCCTGCTGTTACAAATATTTGTGCTGTTTTCTCTTTACCATACTTTTTAAACTGCACCTCTAAGCATACATAATCCTTTGTTTTTTGTATATCGTAATCAAATTTTTCTGGCTTTCCTTTAAGACTAGTAGCTTCAAGTATATTTACAGATGTGACATCCGATACAAGTAATCCTCCGTTTTTTAGTATTTGTTTTTTGTTTTTTATATACTCATATTCATCATTATTTGAAAAAACTATTTTTCCATTTATATTGTCTATAGAAGTGCTTGCTTTAGCGCTCTTTACTATGTTATATTGTAATTTTTCATATTGTTCACTTACCCAAGCATTTCCTTTTTCTGACAAAGTCTTGTAATTCATATTCATACTAAGTGCAATAGCTGCTACTGTAAACGAGAAAAATAATGCTACATATATTACAATAGATATCATAGTAATACCTGATTTGTTCATTAAATTACCTCCCTTTTCCTTTTAGTGTTTTTAACTCAAATGTATATGGGTTACCATTTACCATATAGTCTACCTTTATATTTATAGTTTTTACAATATCTTTTTTAGAAAAATCTTGATCTGAATATTTGCTTACAGTTATATCTGTTGCATATGTAATACCTGCTATATCCTCTGATACAGAATATGAGGCAAGTTTTTCATAATCAGTACCCAACGCTATTTCTATATTTCTTATAGCTACTGCTACAGCATTACTTCTTGAAATAGTCAATATGCTTTTTGAACCATAGTTTCTGCTAATTATAAAAGAAGATGCTAAAAGCAATGTAAAAAGTAGCATTGCAATTATAAGTTCTGTTATAAATACACCTTTTTTTGAATTTATTGTGTCTTTACTTTCTCTGTTTTTTTTACTTCCTTTACTTTTATCTTTTTGATTTATAACCTCTTCTAATTCTTCTTTACTCATTAAACTTTTCATTATATATGAACCTACGAAAACAAAAAGTACAGCATATACTAGTGCAACAACTGCAAAAGTTATTGTATACCCAAATATAAAATATCCTATTACAAAGAAAATACCATTTAAAAACTCAAGTAAAAAATATCTTATACTTATCTTTTCGCCGCAATATCTACATTTGCCAAAATGAAATATATAGCTCAGTACTGGTATCAAGTCAAAAAACTCTAGTCTATGTTTACAGGTAGGACAATATGACCTTGTCGATACAATATCTTGTTTTCTAGGAATCCTATAAGTCGCAAGCGAAAAGAAGCTTCCAAATAGACTTCCTATAATAAATATACAAACAACTATAAATATATTTAAAAATACTGTCACTTGATACCCTCCTTTTTTACTAGTATATATTTAATATACATTTTACAATTCAATAAACAATAAAACTCTAAAATGTACATATAAAATACAACTATATTTAATATGATGTCAAGGACATATACACAAGTTGCATATATGTCCTTTAACCTCAAGCTTTTCTGTATATATTTACATATATAACGTTTCTTATCTTATTTTACTCCAACAAACTGTTGTAGTGTTGTATTACTTGCTATACTATCAGTAATATATGCTG
>JAVXNL010000005.1:29399-38479 GCA_036645795.1 Clostridia bacterium | reverse complement strand
AGTACGATTAGTGAAATACCTTTTTTATTTTTCATTTTCTTTCCTCCTATTTTTTAAAAAAATTTTTAATGTTATTTTATGCCAACAAACTGTTGTAGTGTTGTATTACTTGCTATACTCTCAGTAATATATGCTGGATAATCAGTTTTTGCTGTAAATATTAAATAAACTTTACTTGTTTCAGGATCAATATACCAATTACTATTAGTTGGCACTCCAGGTAACGTAATGTCTGTTTGAGACTTAACATTTGCATCTGATAATAAATATGCTGTTGTTGCTGGCGTACCATTTTGTCCATTTATTTTTACAGTCACCGCAGCTCCAGAAACCAAAGGTACTGCAATTTCTTCATCTGTTGGTCCTTTTTTAGTTAAAATTTCTGATGCAGTATATTTACCTTGTGTATTAGCTATTTTTTGTGCTAAATACATATTAATTCCAGACTCTATTGAATCTTTATTTTGTGCTAATGTAGCAATTTTTGAGTTATTCATTGGATTGTTTTTATTAAGTGTAAGAATAACTGCTGCTGCAAGTATTATAATAACAATAATTGTTATTACAAGCACTATTAGTGAAATACCCTTTTTATTTTTCATTTTCTTTCCTCCTGTTTTTTTCAAACCCCTATAAAACTATACTGATAACGCTCCCAATAAAACAAATGCTGATAATGTAGGATTTGTTATAGATGTAGTATCTTTACCAATCCAATTTGGCACTGAGCCTATATTTGGATATATAAGATAAACCTTAGCAGTTCCTGGTTGTATACACCAAGTTCCATTATTACTATCTGGTAGAGTAATTCCTGTAGCATTTTTAAATTTAGTGTTATCAATTTTAAAATAATCAATCGTTGCTATAGTTGCTTTGTTTGTCGCCGCAATTCCTGTAGCTGTATCATTAATTATTGCTGAATTATCCTTAGCACCTTGACTTTCAGCTATTTGCTGTGCTAAATACAAATTAATTCCAGACTCTATTGAATCTTTATTTTGTGATAATGTAGCAATTTTTGAGTTATTCATTGGATTGTTTTTATTAAGTGTAAGAATAACTGCTGCTGCAAGTATTATAATAACAATAATTGTTATTACAAGTACGATTAGCGAAATACCTTTTTTATTTTTCATATCTTCCCCCCCTTTTTTACATATGATTTTTATATATCAAAACACTAAAGCTTAGATATAGTGTTTTAACCAGTGTTTATTTTCTCCCAACAAGTAACACATCTAAATCCGATGTCCACCAGCTTGGAGCTTTATCTAATTGTACCTTTATAAGTTCACCATCTTGTACACAAAATGTTAATCCTTTATATTTAGGTAAATCGATTTTTAAAACTTGTTTTACATTTTGTTCGTTTAATTTATAACTTATAGTTTTATTTTTATCTATTTTACTCGCTTCATCTACAATTGGTGTTAACTTTACACCTTTAGTATCTTTTATTTCTTTTGAATCTTTTGTTTTTCCAGTTATTATTTGCGTTTTATCATAAGTTCCAAAAGTATCTGAATAAGTTTCTCCTACATAATATGATACTTTATTTTGAAGATTTGCAATTTCTTTTACAAAATTTGCTTTTTCATCTGTACCACCCACATTAAATTTTAAAAGTATTAAATAAGACCCTAATAATAGTACGACAACTATAAGTATAATTAAAAATATGTTTTTTGTTGTATTTTTTGATTTTTTCAATTAGTCCACCCCTTCTTATATTTATTTATTTGTTGCAGGCGGATTTGCTACTCCACCATTACTGTTTGTTGTTTTATCTTGTGTTGAAGAGGATGTTGTGCCACTTGTTCCACTATTTGTAGCACCACTTCCTGAATTACTAGAATTATTAGTATTTCCATTTGTTCCATTAGCAGTTCCGCCAGTATTTCCTGTACCAGAAGAGCCTCCGATTGGAGAGAAAGGATCTGAGTTTCCCGGTTTATATTGACTCTTATTTTTATATGCATCCATATCTTGATTTGTAATATTATAATCTTTTACAAGTGCATCTTCATTAAGTTGTTTTGTTGGTTCATATGTATATTCTGATTTTTTAATGGAACTATAATCTGATGCTGTACCCGTTACAACTTGTACTTGTTGTGGTAACATTAACATTAAAGTTATTAGTGCTATAGCAAACAACACTATTACAGATATACTAAATGTTATAACATATGTTTTTTTCATAACTCTTTTTCCTTTCTTTATTTTTTAATGCTTAAATTCTTTACGTCAAAGTTAGCTTTTATTTTATTTCCTGAGACATATTCAATAGATATATTGTCAAGTTTAAATCTTAAGTCTTTGTCGTTTTCAACTTCAAATATAAAATCAGAAACATCTATATAGCTTCCTGATACTTGTATTTTAAATACGGTATCGGCATTTGATTTATCAGTGTTTGGCTTATTTATATTTTCTGGTGCATTCGTTACTCCAGTCGCACCTGGTGATCCTGGTGTTGTAGTTCCCGATGTATTTGTAGCACCTGCAGCTCCTGGTGTTGTAGTTCCTGATGTATTTGTAGAGCCTGTTGCTCCTGGCGTTGTACTTCCTGCCGTATTTGTAGCGCCCGTTGCTCCTGATGTATCAGCATTATTTCCTGTAGTATTTGTAGTCCCAGCTGTAGTTGATGTTCCAGCCGTAGTACCTGTTGTATTAGTAGTTGCTGCAGTTGAATCAGTTTTACCATCTGCTGTTTTTCCATCTGTTTTGTTTTCTTCTTTTGCTTTTGCTCCACCAGGTTCTACCATAAGTATTGATAAATTGTTTGATTTAGCATAATTTCCAAGTCTTATCCACATATATTCTATATTATAACTTTCTTTTGTTGTTGCTTCCTTTATAATATTTACAGTATCATCACTTATAGCATCATATTTTGCTTTTTCTGCTTTGTATTTATTTTCTTCTGTTTTTACATTATTTACTGCTGTACTATACTCACTTTGTTGTTGTTTAAGTTCTGCTGTTGCACCGCTTATTTCTCTTCTTTGTTTAAGTAAAGTTTTTACAGATGATATTTTTATTATTCCCAAATCAATATCAACTAATGCAAATAACGTTATTAATCCTATAAATACTACTATTAAAATTCCGCTAATAATTAATTTTGTCTTTTCATTTACAAATGTCATCATGGTAACTCACCACCAATCTCTATAACTGTAACATCACCATTTTTGATGCTATTTATTTTTACTGAATTTAAAACTCCTTGTAGTTTAAGTTCTGCTACAAAGTATCCTAAATCAGAATAGTTTGTTGATTGCGCTGTTATTTTAACATTTTTATTATCATCTGAACTTATTGTTTTTAATTGTACGTTTTTTGGTATTATTTTTATTACGCTTTGTAAAAATGTAGCAACGTTATATGTAGTAAATTTACCAATTTTATTTTCCTCTATTTGAGTTACCACTGTTTGTACTTTATCATTTATTGTCTTATACTGAGCTGTATTACTACTTATGTATTTTGCATCTGCTTTAACTTCAGCCACCTGCGAAGTTAAAGTCTTGCTTTGTTTTGCGGTATCTTTTAGCATTTTATTTACATTTGATACATAAAGTCCACTAAATAACATGTAGGCAATAAGTATTACACCACTTACTATACTCGCGCAAATAAGTCCTGTTGATATCTTATCTGAATCTGGCAATCCAAAGCCTTTTTTTTCTTTGTCTTCACCATTTTTGGTTTTAGTAGGCATTTTAATACCACTAAATATGCCGTTAAATTTACTTTTTAATTTAGCATTTGCTGTTACAAAATTAAGTTCGTTATTTATCGGAAGTAACGCTTCATACGCAAGTGCTATAGCTTGTGTAGTTTCTAATATTTCTGCCATATTACGAACGTTACTTGTATCTGATATAAAATTAGGTTTTAATATTTCACATTTAATACCAAGAAACTCTCTAAATAATATATCAAGATTTGTAAATACAATTCCATCTCCCGTTATATACACTTTAGTAACTTCTTTTCTGTTACGATTTACACAAACTTGTACTTCTCTTAATATTTCTTGTAATATTGGTTCTGTTATTCTTTCAAGTTCTTTATCATTATTTGTTGTATCGCTTTCAGAAAAAACATTTAATTGTTTGCATGCCTCATATGACTTTGCAAAATTGCCAAACTTTTCTTCTGCGGATTTTAATATTCTATTCATCCCTACAAGATACGATCTAAATTCTGCCAACTTTCCATTGATAATAGTAGATATAGATAATTCTCCATCTAAATTCACTAATACATAGTTTTGTTCATCTAATGGTACTAATCTGTTTATTAGCAATTGTGCAGGGTACATATTCGAAATTTTATAACTATTTCCTATAGTTATATCTTTTACTGATTTAGTTTCTACAACATCTAATACGCCGTTATGTTTATTTTCTGAATTTTTCAAGTCTGATATTTTATAAACATAGGAATAATTTTCTATTGTTTTTGCATTTTTTTCACACCATGCTTCAAATTCCATCCTTACAACATCTGTAATGTATGCTTTGTTTTGAGCTTGGTCAAACAACTGAATATTAACAAATATATCTTCTTGTGGATTTATAGCTATTGGTATATCTTTTGCGCCAGTTTCTTCAATAATATTACTTATCGCTTCTTTTTTTGTTGTTTTAATATACCTTATACCATAGTCACCCAGTTGGATATTTTTATTATTGTCCATATTCAATTTAGCATACTTTAAAATATCATCACTTAAATAAATACCTAAACAACTTGCCATAATCTTCTCCCTTTTCTAATTTAATCTTCTGTATTTTTTATATTATTTGACCACCAAGAACTACATTATCTTGATTATACACTACTAAAAACTGTCCTCTTGCAATACTTCTTATATCATCACAAAATATAACATCTGCAGTGTTTTTATGGACTTTTATTTCTTTTATTTTTGTGTCTTTGCTTCTATATCTTGTTCTGCCGTATAATTTTTCTTTATTTTCTAGTAATTTTTTTGATAAAACATTTATATTTTTTATTGTTACTTTATTTTTAAACAAACTTTTTTGTGTCCCAACATAAACAATGTTTTTACTTATATCAGTATTTAAAACATAAAGCGGTTCTTTATTTGATACTCCAAGTCCTCTTCTTTGGCCAATTGTATAATAATTTGAGCCTTCATGCACGCCTTTTATAATTCCTTGTTCATCAATTATGTTTCCCTCTTTTGGTTTTATATATTCACTAAGAAATGCTTTCAAATTATCATTTTCTACAAAGCAAATTTCTTGGCTTTCTTTTTTGTTTGCTATCTCTATGTTTCTCGCATTTAAATACTCTCTAACATATTCTTTTGATTCTACTTGTCCAAGCGGAAATATAATAAAAGGTAATACTTCCTTTGAAATTTGGTTTAAAAAATATGATTGATCTTTTTTTAAATATACTGCTTTTTTTATATAGTATTCTTCTTCTATTTTCTCACATCTAGCATAGTGTCCCGTAGCTATATAGTCACATCCTAGTTTTTTTCTTATTTTGTTTAATTCTCCAAATTTTATTTCTTTATTACAAATTACACATGGATTTGGAGTTATCCCCTCTTTATATGAATCCACAAAATATTTAATTACTTTTTCATTAAATGTATCCGTAAAATCTACTATAACATGCTCTATTTTTAAATAATCGCATACCTTTTTTGCATCTTTTACTTGCTGTATAGTAGCCTCACACTCATTTATTTTAAATGTAACTCCTGTTATATCATAGCCTTGTTCTTTTAAAAATATAGCAGAGTATGTACTGTCTACACCACCACTCATAGCTACTAAAACTTTTTTTGCCATAACGTTTACTCCTTAAGTAGTTATACTTTATCATATTTTGTTTTCTTTTTCAATGATTTCAGTCTTTGTAATTTTTTTTTTATATTAATGAAACACAAATGTAATATACGGATGATTTATTACTTATAGTATAACAAATATATGCCTCTTTTATATAAATTTTAACAAAAACAAAAAATAACAAAAAAGTGAAACAAAAAAAGAAACAAAAAGAAAAACGAAAAAGAAGCAAAAAAAAAGAAGCAAAAAGCAATAAGTTAAAACAGCAATATAGGGGCATATTACTGTTTTAACTATATATTACTTTAAGCCTTACAAGTAATACTTATTTTATTTGCACTAGCTCCTAATTGGTCTACAAGTATTTGCTGTATTTGAGCTATAAGCTCTGGCTTTAATTCTTCTTTTGATTTTACAACAACATTTATATTATCGTTATTTGTCGGTATTATCACTACATCCTCTACACCTTTTGATTTAATTACATTTTCCACCATTGTAATTAAATTCTTTTTTTGTATAAGCTCATTTAATTTTTTTTGATATTCATTTATCTTATCTGGACTTGTATTTGTGTTTTTTATTATTTGAGTATAATTTTCACTAAGCTCTGAGAACATATTGTCTCTATCATATTTAAATACAGCTATTGTACTTTCCGTAACATTTTTTTGTTTATCTTGATTTGCAATAACTGCAGCTTTTTCATTTTCTGCCTCTTTAAGTTTTTTTTCTTCTTCCGAGTAAATACTTACACTATCATATGTAAAAGAATCTTTCCCGTTTACGTATAGCGTCTGCCCAAGATTTTTTTCTCTATCTGGATTATACTTGTAATTTATATATCCTGCAACTGATAGCATAAGTGCAACTGATAATAATGCAAGTTTACTTTTTTTTACAAATTTCATAAAACCCCTCCTTTACCTTTTTTCAAAAACTTGAACTTTATATACAGGTACTGATGTAACAGTTGATATTGCAGATGCAATTTTAGATCTTATATCAACTGATGTAGCTCCTTTTGCAACAACAATTGCACCTTCTACTTTAGGAAGTTCTACAGTTTCTATGATTGCTGTTTTTGTTCCACTCTTCTCATTATATGCAACTGATTTTTCTGTAGTCTTTTCTCCTTGTTTTTCTTGTTCTTTTGTATTATATATTGGATTTTGTTTTGTATCTTGTGAATATGTAAGAACTACTGATACATCACTTACACCTGATATTTCAGAAAGTATTGTCGCAAGTTTTTCTTCTAGTTTGCTTGTCCCTTGTAAATTAGATATATTTTCATTTTCAACACTATCCTTAGTCTTATCTTTATTTGAGCCATTGCTTGTACTAATAAGTGATTTAGTCTCATCTTCACCTTTTTCTTTATTTTTATTTGTGAAAATATAGTTTGCAGCTACAAGTAAAACGACTAAAAGAATGACCAAAAAGACTAAATTCTCTACTCTTTTTTCTTTATTTTTAGTTATATTTTTTATTGTTTCCAAATAATTCATACTTATGTCCCCTCCTCAATAACTACAATTTTTGAATATGCTATGTCATATTCTTTATTTATATAATCTACAACGCTATTTACTGAGCCTAGTGTAGAAATATCTCCGCTTTGTTTTGCAATTTTTACCTCTATTTTTTCTATATCATAGGTTTGATTTAAAAATATATCCACACTTTCCACAGCTACGCCTTGTACAGTAAGCTTTTCTTTTACATCTTTTTTTATTCCTTCTACAAAGCCTTCTTTTACTGCCACCTCTTTTGCTTCTCTGTACTTATCTACATCTACCTCTCCATACTCATTAGTATATCCTGATATATTATCAATAACTTGACGAGCTCCCTGTTCTACTGATTTGTTTTTCATTATATTTATAACGGGCGCTACCACTGTAAGTATTGTAACTATGCCTACTAAAGAATATATATATTTTTTAAGATTTGTTTTTGGAAGTATTAGCTGTATAAATGTAATAAATATACCAATACCTAGCATTGCACTTATCCAATTTTTAAATATATCTATCATATATTCTCCTTCTTTCTTATCTTTTGTTTCTTATTTCTTATTTCTTATTTCTTATTTCTTATTTTTTGTTTTTTATTTTTTGTTTCTTATTTATTTTTACGTTATAACACTACTTGCCAAATTAAGTATTATACCAGTAGATATTACAAATAGTATAGTAATTCCAATTAGTATTCCTAGTAGTGTTTTGTATATACTAATAAATCCTGTTATATATTTTGCTGTAGACTCATCTGAAGATATTGGTTCTATAAGTGCTGCAAGTATCATATATACTCCAGCTATACTTGCAATTTTTATAACGGGTACTAACGCTACTATAATCAGTGATATAATACCTATGCTACCTCCAACCCTGCCTACTACTTTTGTAGCACCAACAACAGTTTCAAAACTATCAGAAAAAAACTTTCCTACTACGGGTACAAAATTTGAAACAGCTGTCTGTGTTGCTTTTATTCCAAGTGAATCTATTGAACTTGTAAGAGAAGTTTCAAGAGATAATATCCCTAAAAAAACGGTAAGTACTATTCCCATTATCCAAATTGCACTACTACTAAATAGTTTTGACATCTTTTCTAATTTCAAATTCTTAGATATAGAACAGATAACATTTATTGCAACCGATATACTTAAAAAAGGCAATATTATATATGTAACTATTCCACCTATTGCACTTGCTATAAACAATAACATTGGTTGTATTATGCCAGTACTGCTTATTGCACCTGTTGCTATTAATACGGCCATTAAAAATGGAGATATTACTTGCATGATACCAGTTAGTGATGATACTACATTTTTAAACATAGTAATTGTATCTATAAATGTAGCAACTGTTATTGTGGCTAATGCAAGAAAACATACAAGATGTGCAATCTGTGTTATATCACTCTTTTTATCTAATTCTAAACTAGAAATAATTGCCATAATAATTACTATTATAAATATTGAAATGGCGCCTTTAATAGCACCTACTATCTCTTTTGCAAAAAAAGATAAGACCTTTACTATAATAGAGCTATAGTCTGTTTCATTTTTAGTTATAAGATCGTTTGTTATATCTGTAAAACTTATATCATCTATCCCACTTTTTTTTGCATACTCATCTATTACTCCTGCATATTTGTCTAATTCAAAAGTATTAGACATTGCACTACATGCATCTTTTGCAAAGTATTGTGAATCTTTAT
>JAVXNL010000005.1:3574-29299 GCA_036645795.1 Clostridia bacterium | reverse complement strand
TCTTTATCAAACTTAGTTTCATTATTTTTATCTATTTGATTTGCACATATATTGGATATAAAGTACATTATAATACATAAAGCAAAAAATATTTTCACTATAGTTTGTTTTATTATATTTGTATTTATCTTTTTTCTAGCTATTATTTTCATTTATTCATACCAATCCCGTTAGAATATTTATAAGAGCACTAATTAATGGTAAAGAAAGTGTGATTATTATAACTTTACCAGCCATTTCAAGCTTTGTAGCTATAGCACTTTGCCCTGCATCCATACATATATTTTTACCAAATTCTACTATGTACGCAATACCTGTAACTTTTAAAATTATCTCTAAAAAATCTTTATTTATACCAGATTTTGAAATTAAGTTGTACAGCATATCTACAATTATAGACATTTTTGACATTGCAAACAAAATCAAAAAAATCCCTGTAGCAATTGCAAGCATTAATGCCATTTCTGGCTTTTGTTGTTTTAATACAATAACCATAGTTACCGCAAAAATAGCAAACCCTACAATTTTAAATACTTCCATATGCCCTCCTACAGCTTAAACACTACTCTTACAGTCTCAAACAAAGTACTTATTTGAGTTATAACAAGCATTAGTACTATTATAAGTCCTGTAAGAGTTGTCATCATCGCTTGATCTTCTCTACCTGCCTTTGTTAAAACTTGATTTAGAACAGCTACAAGTATTCCAATCCCTGCAATTTTAAATAATAAATCTATATCCATACTTTAAGCCTCCAATTTATATAAATATAACTACAATCATAAGACCTGATATTACGCCTATCATCTTATATAATTTTGAGTTTGCAAGTTTTACCTCATTTGCCTCACTTATTTGATTTTCTATTATAGTTATACCGTTTTCTATTATATTAATTTGTGATTCTAAATCACTTCTACCTAAATTTTTAAGAGTTGATATAAATATATTTTTATCATACTCTGTTAAACTACTAATCGAGGAAATATTATCCACTATACTTTTATTTACTAAAATTTCACTATTTGTTACCAACATATCTTCAACTATTTGGCCAATTGCAATTTTTAATGGAGTACTTAATTTTTGTCTTGCTACCTCATATGCATTTGGAAGTATACTTAACATGTATCTAATATCATTTCTAACTAAGTTTAAAAAAGTTACCATCTCTCTTAATACATATTCTCTAGTTTTCAGCCTTTTTGCTTTCATCATCCCTATGTATCCAGTAGTTAAAACTATTGCAATTGACACAATCAACTTAAATACAAACACCGGCTCACCTCCTTTGTGTTCTTTGATATTTTATGAATATCTTCTATTGTTCCTGGACCTTTTGTGTTTGATAAGACTACTACATTTTCAAATAATCCGTTTTCTAGTAATTCTTTTATTCCTGCTTTTTTTTCTATATCTTCAAAATTCCTACCATGCATTGTAAATATAAAAGAAATACCGCTAAGACTTGCCATGCGAATTGCTTCTATATCCGAAATGTTTCCTATCTCATCTGTTGCTATTATATTTATACCCATACTTCTTATAAGCATCTCCATACCTATAGCTTTTGGACAAGCTGATATAATATCTGTTCTAAAACCCACATCCAAACTTGCCTTCCCTAAAGATACTGAGGCAATTTCACCACGTTCATCTACAAGTCCTACATTTGCTCCTCTAAACCCTAGTTTTTTTATTCCATTACTTAGTTGCCTTATAGTATCTCTAAGCATTGTTGTTTTACCACATCCTGGTGGTGATACTATAAGCGTATTACCAAAAACTCCATTCTTTAAAATATATGGCATTAGTTTATCTGCACATCCTAAAAGCTGCCTTGCCACTCTTATATTCATACTATTTATATTTTTAATATTTTTAATTTTTAAATCTTGTATAACAGCCTCTCCACAAATACCTATTCTATGACCTCCATCTATTACTAAAAAGCCATTATTTATATCGTTTTGTATTGCATATATAGAGTTTTTTGATACACTTACAAGTATATCAAGTAAATCTTTTAGAGATACAATGCATTCAAGCAACACTTCCGTATTTGAGGCTATAACAATTCCTCTTCTTCCAACTCTTAATCTTATTTCGCATATCCCTTCCGTTGAGCCTATACATCCTACCTGCTTTGCTATATGCTCTGGCAATATTTTTAAAATTTCTTCTATCACACTATCTCACCTCTTTTATATGTCTATGTTATACAATAAAAAAGATAAAATAATTGTAGAAACTTAAAAGTTTCATACAAATATTCTATCTACTTTTAGCGAAAAAACAAATATGCAAATATTTATGGATAAGTTGTTTTTTTACGTTTTTTACCAGTCTTGGGTTTTAAGTTTTTTATCAATAGAAAAAAAATAGCAAAGAACTTTAAGTTCTTTGCTATTTTCATATATTTTTTAAATTATATTTAATCTTTACTTTTTATACTAAAATCAAACGCATTAGATAAGTCTGCTGTTGCAGACGCATCTATCATAGAACTTCCACCAGCTTTTGTTTGTCCAACATAGGCTTCTAAAGTAGATACTTCCTTACCATCTTTTCCAGTAAATACTATTATAACTGGTTTTCCATCAAAATCTTTTCCAGTTTTATTTTCAACTTTTGCTGTAAAATTTGTAAGTCCGCCTTGAGCATTTAATTTTATATCTTTTATTGCCATACCTTCAAATTCTTTATCTTCTTTTAATTTAGAACTGTTATTTTCTTTGGTTCCATCTGTTTTTACTTCTACATTTTCAGTATTAACAGGCTCATTTGATTGTTGTTGTGTCCCTGGATTATTATCTGTACCGCCTTTTTTCATGTCATCTTTTTTGGCTTTCACCGCAAATATTACAATTACTATTACAGCAATGGTTACTACTGCAATAATTGCAATTAATATCGTACGATCTCTTTTTTGCATATTTGTTTTTGTTGATTTTTCTTTACTTTTTTCCATTCTTTCATACCTCCCAATATCTATTTATATTTACACAAATTATAAATACATATATTATACTATAAAAGTATATCATCTATACCCAAATTTGTAAATACCTTTTTAATTTTTAATTAAGAAATTTAAATTCATTTTTTATTTGTTATTTTTTTATAACTTTTAAGTTTTTATTTTTTTAATATATAGTTTAAATGTAGCTCGTTTTCAAACTACATTCAAACTTTTTTAATGCCTTTCTGTATATGCCCAGTTTTCACTTATTGGTAACCATGCCCATACACGATATCCTCTCGTTGGATGAGGTCCTGTTATCCAACAATATCCGTTTCCTGCATCTGCTATTACGGTAAACTGATGTGTACTACTTATATTCCAATAATACTCACCATCATGCTTTGGTCCTGCTGTTGTATGATTACAATCCATACTATTTCTACCATGAACTCTAATACAACCACTTCCTGTATCATCTTCTGTCCATGGGCCATGCCAAACAGCTATAGGTCTTCCAAATTGTACATTCTTAGATATTCCTCCATAACTTACTGTTGCAAGTAATTGATTTCCTGGTTGAGCTTCCCAACTGCAAGCATTTGCAAACTCAGAATCTAGATTATTTAAACATTGGCTAAAGTTATTTGATGCAGCGTTTGTTACATTTTCTCTTTCTCCTGTATTGTATATAGCTATTACACTGTATCCACTATAATCAATATTATTAGCTTCTCCTGCTAAATATCTTCTTCTATTTGGTCCATTTACTTCTATATCTACTAGTGCTTTTGTCATAACTTTTATTTGAGCTGATACCGTCTCTGTTTTGTTTCCAACATTATCTACTGATAATACATGTAAATATGATGTAGTTTTTAATGATGAATTAAACGTATAGCTAACACTACCCACACTATATGCATCACTTGCATTCCAAAATCCTGTATTATTAACACCTTGTATATTCGGTGATGTAGAAAATTTATATTTTGTTGCTCCTACATTAATACCACTAAAGTTATCCGATGTATTAATTGTAAAGCTTGCCTGTCTATCTGGTATAAGTTCTCCACCTGGTAATCCAAATGTTGCCTCATTTGGTGGAACATTATCAATATTTGTTATTTGTATTGAAGCTGTATATGTCACATTATTACTACTATCTAGCCATCTAGCATAATATGTTCCGTTTGAAGTAATATTAAACGATGTACCATCTTTATATGTACCATTTACAAGAAGTTGTTGTTTATGGTTAGGTACTGTTGATACTATCAAATCAAGATTTGAGGTAACCTTAGTTGTACTTGGTGTTATAGTTCCTATTCCAGATTTAAATGAATTTGATACTTTAATTTCAGTGTTGCCTAATTTATCCGTTGTTTTAGTCCATAAATAATATGTACCAGAGCTTGTAGTAGACATACTCATTATATTTCCAACTATAGAAACTTCTGATATAATACGATCAACTTTTTGCTGTATTTCTAACACATCTCCTTTATCAACTTTTTCATCTCCATTTACATCTGCTAATACTTTTTGTACATCTGTTAATGTTGCAAGTTTTTCTAAATACTTATCCACTAAAAGCGCATCTGCTCCACTTATATTTCCATCTTGATTAACATCTCCATATAGATATCCTTGATATGTATTTGTTAATGCTTTATTTAACCAAGTTGTTGGTGCACTACTAGAACTTGTGCTCCATTGATATTTTTTAGAGGCTACTCCACAGCCCTCATCGCTACTTGTTGCTGTTGTTGATAATTTCACTCCGTCCGTTCCTCCAATTTTTGTTTCAGCTCCATTTGGATTAAATGTTGTTACTGGTGGAGTTTTATCAATATTTGTTATTTGACATGTAGCCAAACCGCCTGATTGAGATGTATCATTTATATATCTTGCATCTATTCTACAATTAGTTGTTACATCTACATAAGTTGCAGTTGTCCACGTACCAAAATCTATTCTATATTGTGAAGTAAATCCAGATGCTTGAGAAATAGTAGCTCGTACATCATTTCTTGTCCAAGACGTTATATTTGGAGTGATGGTAGGTGTTAGTACATCAGTTGTAGAACTAGATATTGTATTAGAATCTCTATAGTTTCCATTGGCATCAATTGCTCTCATCTGTAATGTATAACTTGTATTTGGTGTTAGATTATTAAATGTTTTACTATTTTGCCATGCCCCTCCATTTATTCTATACTGATAACTAGATACTCCAACGCCTCCAATTAAGTCTGTTGTAGAACCACTTATTGATATAGTATTTGTATTTATAGAATTTACCACTGGTGTAAATTCATTTGGGGGATCTGTATCTACAGTTGCACCACAAAGAGACAATGCTCCATTCCATACATCTCCCGACATTCTTCCTGATGCATCATATGCATAAATGTGTATCCAAGTATAGTATGTTGAGGTTGTATATGAGCTATTTGCTTTCAAGTAAAGTGGATTTCCATTTGCTGCGTAGTATGTTCCATCATTTCCCCATCTAAATGGATCAGACGTTCTCGGGTTCCATACAGCTATTTGGCTAGTAGTTGGATAAATCATCCTATTATTACTATCAAAGCTTGTTGCATTTCCTATATTTGTATATCTATACGCGTATCCATCAAATATAGACAATCCATAACTTGTAGCTCCTTGTACTGCTGGCCACGATATTTGAACTCTATTTGTTGTACTATTTACTCCGTTTCCAGTTACATTAATTGAAGCATTTGGTGTTGCAAGTGTCTTTCCTGTTGCATTTCCGCTATATTCCGTATATACTCCATCTGCATTTTTAGCCCTAACTCTATAGTATTTTGCAGTGTTTGTTGCAAGTCCTGTATGTACAAAGCTTGAAGCAGTTCCTGTATATATGTTAGACCATGTACTTGCGTTATCACTTTGTTCTAGTTCATATACCGTTCCTGCCGGATTTTCATTTTCATTCCAAGCTACTGTAATTTGTCTACCTTGCGAACTAGCTCCGTTTGTCGCAGTTATGCCACTTGGTATATTTGCAAGAGTTCTTGCACCTGTATTGCCAGACTGGGTTTCGTTTCCCGCATTATCTCTTACTTTATATGAAACTGTATAATATGTATTAGGTGCTAAACCTCCATATGTATAATTATTACCAGTATTTGACCATATTATTCCATTTAAATAATACGAATAGTTATTTATTCCACTAGCATTATCTGTTGCTCCACTTACTGTTGCGGTTATAGAAGATGCGCTTGTACTTATAGATACGTTTCCAAGTGTTGGTGCTACAGTATCTCTTCTTACTGTGTATGGCGATGATGCCGCACTTGCATTTCCTACTCCGTCAATTGCCCTTATATAAAATGTCCATTGCCCATCCCAATTTATTACCCAAGGATTTGTTACATCATTCCAACTTGATGCGTTGTGTGAATAATTATATTTTGATATTCCAGTTGTTGTATACTCACTTGTTGCTGGTGCATCTGTTGCACTAAAGTTTTGTGTTATATTATCATTTGTCCAACTTCCACTTGAATATCCATTTAAGTTTACAGTAGGTGCATTTGGTGGCAATTTATCTATATTGGGTATTGATAATGTTTTGCTAACTTTATTTCCTGCTACATCTGTTGCTTGAGCATATACCACTCCGTTTGTTTGCATAACTACACTTTCAATACTGTTTACTACACCAGTTCCACTTTGTACTCTTGCAAGTTTTGCAGCTGTTAGTGTACTTCCATATATTATTCTTACACCAACATCTTTATTTGTCCAAGATGTTGTACTTGGTATCATTTGAATAAGCGTTGTTTCATCCATATTTGGTTTTACTATATAAGCATTTGATTTTTTTATGCTCTCTGCTCTATTTCCTGCAACATCTATTACTTTTATCCATAAATAATAAGTCCCTGCGGTTGCATCTGTTTTTTGTATATCTTCTCCAGTTGCTAAGTAGTTTGTCCAATTACTCGGCTCTGAATTTGAATTTAGCGCACTCCATGCATATTGTACTGTACCTAATCCGCTTCCTCCTGTATCTGATGCACTAAGATGAGCTTTAATTGTTGCATTTGCTCCTTCTGTTGGCATTATATATACACCTCCATTAGGTGCTATACTAGTTGTTGGAGGTATTTTATCTATATTTGTTATTTTTTTACTCACTATAGGGCCTTGTTGAGATGCACTATCTATAAGTTTTGCATATACAGTTGTATTATTTGTATCTACTATAATGTTTCCTGTATATTTTTCCCAAGTTATATTATCTGTGCTTACCATACCTGTAAGTCCTGGTACTCTTGTTGTATATGATATAGATACATTTACCTTTCCATTTGTCCACTTAACTGGATCTTGAGTAATTACAATATCATCTATCTTTTCGCCAGGTATTGTATGAGTAGTTACATTTATTGCTACCGCATCTTTTATATTGCCAGTTTTATCTATTGCCCTTTGTTGTATTTGATATGTTGTACTTTGAGTAAGATTTGTAAAAGTATAATTATCTTCTACTTGCCCTGCGGTCCATTCTCCTCCATTTATTCTAAACTGATATTTTTCTATCTTACTTGAAGCATCTATTGAAGTAGCATCCGCGTCCTCTGCTATCCCTTTTACTTTTATGCTGTTTGTCCTTATATCAGTTGCACTTGTTATAAAATCTTTTGGTGCTAATCTATCAATATTTAATACAGTAGCGCTTGCTATTTGACTTGTTTGATTGCTTTCATCTGTAATTTTTGCATATATTACTGTATTACAATCTCTAACAATGTAGTCATATACTGTACTTGTAGTTGTAATCCAATTTATACCATCAACACTATATTGTTTTAATGTTCCTGCAATATTACTATAATTTATTCTTGCAGTTACAGCTCCATTTGTCCAAGTTTTTGGTATTAGTGTTATTATCGGTTTTTCTAATTTTTCTGTTTTACTAGATATTCCTGCCGATATAGTTTCATTTGAAGCATTATCTATTGCTTTTACTTTTATTTTAAATTCATTTTCAACTAAAATATTATTAAATGTATATTGTGTATCTTTTTGTTCAGCTGTCCATGTTTTACCATCATCTTTACTAAATTTATAGCCTCTGATTCCACTTGCTCCACTTGTGGCAGTTTTACTTGCATCTTGAGTTATTCCTTTTACCGTTATACTGTTTGTTGTTTTATTTATAATTTGAGGTGTAAATGCCCTAGGCTCTAGTATATCTATATTTTCAATCGCAAGTTTTGATATTTGACTTATATTTCCTTTATTATCCGTACTCCTTGCAAATATAGTAGTGTTTTCTCTTAATTTTAACGTAAATTCACTCTCTGATACATTTTGGTAGCTTCCTTCTGCGCCAGTATAACTCCATTGATTTATACTTGTTTTTGTACTACTTTTATCTGTATTTTCTTTTGGATAGTATATTGTTACCTCGACTGGTCCTTTTGTCCAATCTTTTGATATTTCTCCAAATGTTGGTGTATTTAAATCTAGTGTTTTTATATTATATATTTGTGATTCTATACGTCTATCTTTATTATCAGTTACCAAAGCTTGTACTTCATAATCGTGATTACTAATAAGTCCTGATTTTACAAAATTTGATTCATTTAAGGTGTACTCAGCGCCTTCCCAAGTTGTAATTCCTTTATCTCTTATTTTATATGTATAATTTTTTATCCCTTCTGTACCTGGTAAAGCAGTAATTTTTATATCTAACTTATCTGATGCTGGTATTATTTCAACATTGCTAATACTTGTTTGAATATCTTTTATTTCAATATCAATATCCATATCTTTAGCCATTTGTCTCATAGCTTCATTATTTCCTATATATCTTAATCCTTTTTTTGTTGCTTCAAAATCTACTTTAAGATGATCTGGTACAACTTTTGAAAAATCTTCATCTCTAAGTTTATCTACTTTTCCATCTACTGCTGCTAAAGCGTGTGCATAAGTTAATTCATAATTATCTCGTAATGTATCCATATTTGCTCTTGATGTATAGTCTCTACCATTTTGGACAGGATTATTTTTGCTAACCATAAGCATCATTGCTGATGCAAGTATTATAATTATAACTATTGTAACAATTAAAACTATCAACGATATTCCTTTTTTACCCCAATTTCTCATTTTACACACCTCTAAACTCTTTATCTTTTCATAACTTACTACAAAAACAAATCTAATATTTCCTTTTCACTCATTTTATTTATAAACGTTTCTCCCTCTTTTATAACAGAATTAGTAAGATCCATTTTTCTATCTTGTAACTTTTGTATTTTTTCTTCTATACTATTTTGTGCAATAAGCTTAAAAACTTGCACATTACTTTTTTGACCAATTCTATGTGCTCTATCTGTTGCTTGATTTTGAGCTGACAAATTCCACCAAGGATCATAATGAATTACAATATCTGCTCCTGTAAGATTTAGCCCTGTACCTCCAGCTTTTAGTGATATTAAAAACACATCTATATATTTGCTTTTATTAAACTCTTCTACTTTTTCTATTCTTGTATCTACTTTTGTTTTACCTGTAAGTAAAGAATATGTTATATGTTTTTTTTCAAATTCTTTTATTATAATATCAAACATTGAAGTAAACTGTGAAAACAGAAGTATCTTATGCCCACCTTTTATAGCCTCTTGTATTATTTCCATACACTGTAACAATTTAGCGCTTTTTCCATCATAATTTTCAATAAATAAAGATGGATGGCAACATATTTGTCTAAGTCTTGTAATAACAGATAATATTTTAATTCTGCTTTTTTCAAATCCATTTATTTCAAGTTCTTGTTGCATCTTGTCTTTGGCTTTTGCAAGATATGCTTTATATATATCTTCTTGTTGCTGTTCCATAACACTTAAAAGCACTGTTTCTGTTTTATCTGGAAGCTCTTTTAAAACTTCTTTTTTTATACGCCTTAAAATAAAAGGTTTTACTAGCAATTGTAATTTAGCTATTGCAAGTTTACTATTTTGCTTTACTATTGGATTTTCAAACTCGGTCTTAAATTTTTGATAACTAAATAAATATCCAGGCATACAAAAATCAAATATTGACCATAGTTCTGCAAGCGAGTTTTCCATAGGAGTTCCCGTAAGCGCAAATTTAGCATCTCCATTTAACATCTTTATAGCTTTAGAGTTTTTTGTATTATTATTTTTTATATATTGAGCCTCATCTGCAATTATATATTTAAAATTGTAATCTTTGTAGTTTAATACATCTCTTTTTAATAGGTCATAAGAGGTTATAACTACATCGAAATCATCTATATTATTTATATATTCGCATCTTTTATCTGCATCTCCAGATACTACCAGAATTTTAATTTCTGGTGCGAATTTATTTATTTCTTTTTGCCAATTTATATATAAAGAACTTGGGCATATTACTATTGAAGTTTTTCCTGTTCTTTTCTTTGCATCTATTAGAATTGATATTACCTGTATTGTTTTTCCAAGTCCCATATCATCTGCAAGTATTCCTCCAAAGCCATACTTTTCTATTGTTTTAAGCCAATTAAACCCAGTTTTTTGATAGCTTCTAAGCGTAGTTTTTAAAATTTCTGGCAATTCAAATTCTATATCCTTTGCCTCTTTAATCCCATTTATTACATCTTTAAAACTACTATCTTTATCTACATTTATATTTGAATTTGTATTTATAAGGCTATCTAAATATATTGCTCTATATTTAGGAAGTTTTATATTACCACTAATAAGTTGTTCTTTTGATACCCCTAAATTATGAGTTAAGTTTACAAGAGTCTCTATTCCATATGAATCTATATTTATATAACACCCATCTTTTAGTCTATAGTACTTTTTCTTTAAAGCATATCTTTTAAAAATTTCTTTTAATTCGCTTTCATCAAAATCTAAATCTTTAAAATCCACATTTAGTAAATTGTTTTCTATTCTTACCCCCATTGTTACAACTTTAGGATTTATTATCTGTTTATTTTTAAGCCTATCTGTAATTAGTACCTCAAATTTTTCCATAAAAGTATTAACACCTTCACTTAAAAAACTATATATATCATCATCATTACTAAGATACATTTCATGCTTTTTATAATCAATTACAAATTTGTTTTTTTTGAAAATATCTTTTGCTTTTTTCTCAGATATTATATTTCTATTTATACTAATTTGAGCGGTTTTATTAAAAGGATCAAAGGATTCATTTCCATAACAAAATTTCACTTTTGCTATTATATTTCCATTACTATCTATATCTAAATATATTTTTGTACCCAACTTTTGAGCTTTATACTTCTTTAATATCGACTCTTGTATATTTGTCTTAGAAAATTCTCTAAGATGTGGCACAACATATTCACAAAAACTAGTAGCGCTAGCAGGAGGAATATTGAGCTCTTTGGTGTTATTATTTTTCATAAATTCTAATAACGGCAAAATATTTTCTTTAAAAATCTTACTACATTTATGAAGCTTATCCATATATAGTATATAAACTGTATTTTGCCCATAAAACATATAATATTGTTTAGATATGTTCTTTAGTATCAAACCGTCTTTTTTCAAATCTTGTACATCAAAACTAAACTTTGGATCCTCATTTACAAATGTTATACTAGTGTATACATCTTCATAATCATAATCTTCTATTTCTATTTTCTTATCTATCATTATATCAAAAAACTCATCTAGAGCATTATACTTTAACACTAAATTGCTTCTCATAGTCTTATTTATATTTAAATACTCTACAACACTTGTTAGTCTTAAATACTCTAAGGCATTCCTTTGTATAAACAGTGCCATTTGTTTTGAACTATCAAAAAAAGCTTCTATTATATGTTTAAATTCTAAATTTTTTCCGTATTTTACAATTGCCTCTGTATTTAAATCCTCACCAAATTTATATATATCTTTTAATATATACATTTTGTCTATTCCTATTTTAAAAGATGCTGTTAAATACTCTCCCTTTGGACCTAGTTGCATTTTACTCTCTATATTAACCTTATTTTTTTCAAAACAAACTCCATTTTCTATTTCCATATTTTCGTAATATGATATAATAGGAGATTTTTCTTGTTTTTCTTTTATCGTTTCACTGTATACTTGTAGCTCACTTTCATGCTCTTTTAAATTTGTTGTAGACTCTTTTAAAAAGGCCATATATTTCGATTCATTTACATACATATCAAACATTACTGCTACTATATGCTTGCAAATTTCTGCTTTTTTTGTTGCCATAGGACAGTCGCATATATATCCAAGTTTTCCTTTTAGTTTTTTTGCCATGACTGCATACTGGTATGTACCTTCTACGTATGTTTTTACTATGTAATTATTATCATCTTGATATTTAAATTTTGATATTTTAACCTTTTCTTGTTCAAAATATTTCTTACCTTGTTGTGATACATCCCCACCTGATAAAAGTAATATTTTATTTATTTCTTCTGCACTTATTAACATTTTTTCATATCTCCTGACATACCCTTTACTATCAACCTTTTGTTTATATATCTTGTTTTTTATTATACATGCTTATCACTTTAAATTATCATTTATTGTTTGCCATATATCTGGTGTTTCAAATCCCTTTCTCCATCCTGTAACTCCTGCTAAGTTATATTTATTTACAGTCTCTATTCTCTTTTTTACAGATTCTTTATCCTCTATCCATAACTTGTATGTAAGATCTCCTTCTTTATATTCTGCATAATTTTGCCCAGCATCTTCATCCCATACAGGTTTTAATTTATATTTATTTAGAAATTCATTACAGTTTTTCATCGTATATATTTTAGTTGTTGGTTTAGTACTTCCTACTTTTTCTGTCCAAAGTCTTGTATAAAAAGGAATTCCTAGTATTATTTTTTCACTTGGTATTTTTGAATCTTCTATTAAAGATGTGATGTTTTTTTCTACCCATGATACTTCTGCAACAGAACCCGATTCATTAGACCACGCTCCTTTTTGATCATATCCCATAAGTACTACATAGTCACTTGCCTCTCCTATACCTTTTCTATCTATATATGCTACAAAATACATATCTACAGATATACTGACTCCTTCTTTTCTAAGAAGTGGCGCCATTTCTCTTATAAATTCCGTATAAAGCTCCTTATCTTCTGTTTTCATTGCTTCAAAATCTATATTTATACCATCTACCTTTTCTGCTTTAACAAGTTCTACTAAATTTTTTATGAATTGTTCTCTACTATACTCACTGTTAAGCATTGCTGATGTATCAGATGGAGAATATGAAGCAGAATCTATTCCGTTTGTTATAATAGGCCATATTTTATACCCCATATTTTTAGCTTGATTATAGTATTCTTGACTAAATTTTGAAGTTATTTCTCCATTTGAACCTTTAAGTTCATACCATGTAGGAGATACAATATCTACGCCTTGTACCTGAGTCTTACCAAGAACATCTAAATCACTGCCATATTGCCAAAACATAGTCATCTTAGGTGTCTTTTTTTCTTTTATATCATTTGTTTGTTCATCTTCTTTACTTTTTTGGCTATCATCTGGTAATAATCCAACAGAACCTTTTGATATATAACCAATAACGCCAGTATCAGTTTTAACCTTATACCATCTTGCATGATTTAGACTATCTTTATATATAGTTACTGTATTTTTTTTATATAAAGTCTCTATTACATTTGATTTTGTAGATATATCACTATATACTTTTACTCTGTTACTAAGTAGCTCTATATCACTAGTGCTCTTTTTATCTATCGATATAGTATTTGTTTGAGTGTTATACTCAACTTTTATATTATATATATCTGTTAAAATATTTATTGGTACAAAAGGTTGTCCTTTTACAATTTTAACTTCATTTATAATATCTATATATTCAAGATTTTTAGACATTTTTTTCTCATCTGCTTTTAGTTTTATAACATTATCATGTGTAGTTATTATAACCTTAGTTGCAACTTTATCATAAAATATATTCTTGTCTATAGTTTTAGATAACGTATCTAGCGAAATATATATTCCTCCATTTTCTACAAACGGAGTAAAATCTGCTTTTATGTTATCTCCGTAAATAACTAAATTTGATTCTTGTTTTATCTTTGCACTTTCCACATAATCTGATTTTATAAATATAACCAATACTATTGCAAAAAATAGCACTACTGTTACAATCTTTCTTAATTTACTATTCATATTTCTACCGCCTTACTTCTATATTTACTATTTTATCCACTTCCACTTATTATACAATATAAAAGGAGATTTGTGAACAAAAACTCTAAAACTTTATACTTTTTTTAAAAGTTTAAAGAAAATGTAACAGTTTTGTAATAAACTTGTAATATTACTTGCTAAATTCATCAAATTAAACCAAATTTAGTCAAAAAAAAAGAGGAAATATATCCCCCTAAAAACTAACTTACTTTTTTTATGCTTCTTATAAGATTCTCCTCACATACACCTAAGTTCTCAGTGACAATATCAATTAGATCTTTTTTAAAAAATGTATTTATCACAGAATCTATTCTTGATTCAATATATTCACAAGAGTCCGCTGTATCTACAAATATTTCTCCTTTAACTGAATAATTCCGTTCTCTTTGTGACATCGTTGGTTTTTCAACAAATTGTCCATCACACACGAATTGCTGATCTTTCTCACATACATTTAAGTTTATTTTCCTTGAATGTGAAACCAAACTGTAAGATAAAGTCTTAATATCAAATACAATATCACCATTTTCCTCAAAAAATAATTTTCCTTTTACAAGATCATCGGCGCATACTCCATCAATTAAATACTCATCACCGTTTTTTCTCATAATAGCATCAATTAATAACTGATGTTCACCAAAAAATAGTCCTTCTAATTCACATTTAATCACAACTGCAGTACACATTTTCTCCTCCTTAGAAATTTATTTTTGCTAATACTATAAAGATACTGACTTTTCCATACAAAATCTAATAGAGTATTTATACCCTACTAAAACAAAAATAACGAAAATGATATATTTCGCCTACTCCATTTAAAAACTTTTTTTCCTAACAATTTTCAACTTAAATTAATTATACCATGTATAAAAATATAAGTAAAGCAAAATTCGACTTTTTTTTTATAAGTCTATTTGTTTTATAATTCATACATCTTGCAATATTTTAATTATAATAAATCTTTTTTCTTAAGCCATATAGCAGAAAGTATTGTAAGTATTAAAGATATAATAATTATTGCGTGAAATCCCGATATTCCGGTTTCAAATGGAAACTGAACATTCATACCAAGAAAACTTGTAACAAAAGTTGGTACTGAAATTATTATAGTAATAGATGTAAGAAATTTCATTACTATATTTAAATTATTTGATACCATTGTACCAAATATATCTACTATTCCATTTAATATATCACTATATGTTTGTATCATCTCGATTGCTTGTCTATTTTCTATTAGTGTGTCTTCTAATATCTCCTCATCTTCTTCATAAAGCTCTATAGCTTTACCTCTCTTTAGTTTTTCGAGTACAACTTGATTTGCTTTACTTGACGCATCAAAATATATCATTGTTTTTTCAAAACTCATTATATCTAGTAACTCTTTATTACTCATTGTCTTTGCCATATGATCTTCGAATTTTTCTAAATCTTGGTTTATATATGTTAAATATCTAATATAGTCTTTTGCCATGTCAAATAAAATTTGAAATACAAATCTGGATTTTTTATCAGTACATATTTGAAATGGTTTGTTTAAATTTAAGACATTTTCTATTACATTTATTTTAACTTGTGATATAGTAATAAATATATCATCTCTTACAATAATCATACCAAGTGGTAAGGTTGTATATATCTTAGAACCTTTCTTCATAACTGTTGCTGGAGAATCAACTACAATTAATACTTCAGTGTCATCCTTGTCAATATGCGCTTTTTCTGCCATATCAAGCGGGTAGTGAAATAACTGTTCATCTACATCGACAGCTTTTGCTATTTTTTTTATTTCTTCATCAATTGGTTTTACTATATTAATCCAACAACCCTTTACTGGTTTATCAATCTTTTCAAGTAATCCTGTAGTAGCATTAGTTTTATAAATATCTACCATGTTTACACCCCTCTTTTGTATATAAGGCCTTACGACTTTATTTTATTTTTATGGTTTTGTACTCTTAGCAGCTGCTCTAGATACTCCAACTTCTTGAGCCCAACTAGCCTCTTGATCAGACTTACCTACATACAATAGCACACCTTTTCTTATTTCTAATTTATCTTTATATCTATCTTTAAAATTTCCTAGAACTGTTGATATTTTTCCTGGGGTTCCATCACTTGCTGTTCTTCCTGTAAGTAATACAAGTTCTGGATCTTCTTCAGCATAATATGTATTTCCACTGCGAGCCTGCTGTGTTCTTTTGTCTTCTATATGTAGCAACAATTCATCTCTATAAGTTGTAACATCTGTCTTAAATCTTGTTTCGTTTGCATCATCTATAGGATTTTCTTCAGTTACACTTAAAATTATAGCTCCTGTTATTATTATCATTACAACTATTGTTACAATAAGTACAATAAGTGATATACCCTTTTTAAATTGTTTCATTGTCTATTCCACCTTTCTTGAATTTGTTTTATTTATCTATATTTCAATTGTACTATATATCTTTAAAACTTTCAATACTTTTTAAATAATTTATACTATTAACAAATTTTTCACATATGCAAAAAAGTTAAAGTATATACCATTTATTCTTGTATTTCAAGAGGTGTATAATTTGCCATAAGTCTTTTAAACCCATATTTATCAAACATTATTTCAAGTTTAAAATCATTTCCTTCTGACTCAATTTTTTCTATTATACCCACACCAAACTTTTTATGTTTTACTCTCATTCCAACAACATATTTACTTCCATTAGATATGTTGGGTACGCTCTTTGCGCCACTACTTCCTGATATATTTTTAAGAAAATTATCAACACTTAATCCAAATCCTGTCTTGTGACTACTTTTATTTGTTAATTTACTTGGTATTGATTCAAACTTAGTTGTAGATTTTCCTAATATTGATTCTACTTGCAAATATTCTTTATCTAAATATTTTTCGGATTTTTTCTGGTTGTTACAAATATTTTCTTTGGAACTATCATCAAATAATTCTTTTGGTATTTCTCCTACAAATCTTGATGGCATTGCATAAGATGTAGTTCCATACATAGTTCTTTTTGAAACATTTGTAATATATAGTTTTTGCTTTGCTCTAGTAATTCCAACATAGCAAAGTCTTCTTTCTTCTTCTGCAGCCTCGTCTTCTGTTATAGATCGTTTTGACGGAAATAGCCCCTCTTCCATTCCAACTATAAATACCACATTAAACTCTAGCCCTTTTGCACTATGCATTGTCATTAAAGTAACAGCTTCTGCACCTTCTTCTAAATTATCTACATCAGATACAAGTGCTATACTTTCTAAGAAATCTGATAAAGTATTATCTGCCGATTCTTTTTCAAACTCTATAGCAACACCTATAAACTCCATAAGGTTTTCAAATCTTGTTTCATTTTCTTTAGTATCCCCATCATTTAACATAGCCTCATATCCAGATTTTTTTAATATCAATTTCATAAGTTCTGATACAGATATCCCATCACTTAATAAGATTATTTCGTTCATCATCTCTCTAAACATTATAATATTTCCTGAACTTCTAATCCCCACTAAATTATTACTATCTTGTATTACTTTAAATATTGATATTCCCTGCTCATCTGCTATATCTTGTAGCTTACTTACAGCAGACTCACCTATTCCTCTTTTAGGCTCATTTATTATTCTTTTTAATGCTATATTATCATTATTGTTTTGTATAAGTCTTAAATAGCAAGTAAGATCTTTTATTTCTTTTCTAGAATAAAACTTAAGCCCGCCTATTAACCTATATGGTGTACCAGCTCTCATAAATACTTCTTCTAATACACGTGCTTGTGCATTAGTTCTAAATAATACAGCAAAGTCACCATAAGTTGATTTCTTGGATTTACAAATATTATCTATTGAATCTACAACATATTCTGCTTCTTCATATTCATTATTAAGAGTATTATAGTAAATTTTATCTCCATCCACATTTTGAGTCCATAGATTTTTATCGATTTTCGAAGTGTTATTTTTTATAACTCCATTTGCTGCATTAAGTATTGTTTGTGTACTCCTATAGTTTTCTTCTAGTTTTATAATCTTAGCACTTGGGAATTCTTTTTCAAAATTTAGTATATTTGCAATATCTGCTCCCCTAAATCCATATATACTTTGAGACTCATCTCCTACTACGCATATATTGCCATGATTTGCAGATAAAAGACTTATTAATAAAAATTGTGTTTTATTTGTATCTTGATACTCATCTACAAGTAAATATTTAAATTTATTTTGCCAATATGAAAGTCTTTTTGGGTGCTCTAAGAATAGTTTTACAGTAAGCATAATTATATCATCAAAATCTATTCCATTATTTCTTTTTAATATTTCTTGATATGCCATATATATTTTTCCGATTTGCTCTTTTCTAAAATCTCCAATAGCATTTTTTATATATTTTTTATAATCTATCATTTTATCTTTTGCATTGCTTATCTCTTTTTTTACAATAGGTAAAGCATACTGCTTATCATCTACATTTAACTTTTTCATAACTTCTTTTATTATTTTATCTTTATCTTGTTCATCAAAAATATTAAAATCCGCTCCATACCCGATAAGTTCTATCTCTCTTCTCAAAATTCTAACACATATTGAATGAAATGTTCCAAGCCATATACTATGCGATTCATTTTCAACTAATTGCTCTACTCTTGCTTTCATTTCTTTTGCAGCTTTATTTGTAAATGTTATCGCAAGTATTTCCCATGGTTTTACAATACCTTGTTCAAGTAAATATGCTATTTTAAAGGTAAGCACTCTAGTCTTGCCACTTCCTGCACCAGCAAGTATTAATAATGGTCCACCCATATACTCTACTGCTTCTCTTTGTTTTTCATTTAACTTTTGTAATAATTCACTCATAAAATTTATTCTCCCCCTATTTGAACAATCCCACCATAATCAACTAAGCCCAGTCCTGGAAAGTCAATTATTTTAATACCTTTACTTAAAATATATTTTTCTATTTTAGAAAATCCTTGTATGTTTTTTTTATCTCCAAATATAACAAAACAATCCTCTATCCTACTCATTGCGCCTCCAATAAATCCAGACATATTTGATGGTTTGCCTCCATTTTTTAAAGATATATTAACATCTTCCACAGGTATGTATATTACATCAATACCAATTTTTTTTAATATAAGTGCTATTTTTTTATCCGTTACAATACAGCTTTTATCATCAATTAAAGCAATACTACACTTACTATATCCTTGAGAAATATCTATTTTACTAAGACCATGCTTTTCAATACTATCTACTACAGTTTTATCTGTATATTTAAAATTATGTATAGCATATTTGCCAATTATACAAACATTATATAAAATATCTAAAGGATATTTTGACAAAACACATTCGTCTCCACATACTATATTAAATTTATTTGACACACTATTATGATATTTAGAAAAATATGAATAAAAACTTTTCTCTAAGATAAAATCATCTAAAACTTTGACCATAAATATATCAACATGGCTTGATATCTCTTCATATACATTATCACTTTTTGGAACGCAAATCAGAGTATATCCCAACTTTTCTAAAAAATCCTTTTCACATTTTCTCATTCTACTATCTATAACTAAATATTTTTCCATACTTTTCCCTATTATATTCTATTATTTTTTAAATTCATATACAAACATAAACAAAAGTTTATATTATGTACTTTATTATATCAGATATTAATATACATTTCAATATATAGCAATAAAAACTTATAAAATATTATATTTTGTATATTTTAAAACAATACTATATTACAAAATACTAGTTTTGCTACTGGGTGAAATGAACAGCTTAATAAAAAAAATACAGCAGTATAACTATTAAATTTATACTGCTGTAAGTGTTTGAGTGTATCGTATATACTGTGTAAACTAGAATCAGCTATGATAAAAAAATGGTGTATAACATATGTAAGAGAAATTATTTTCCACACATATGTTATACACCCAAATATATAAGAAAGCCTCTATATTTTAATGTTTTCAAACCTTTTTGTTTTTTTTGCTCTCACTATTGTCAAAGAGCCAAAATATATATTTTCTACCAGCTTGTGAGAGGAATTCCATATACTAAAACACTTAAAATGTTTTAGTATATTCCAGCCGTAACTCCTCCTCACATCCTAATTTAGTTCTTCTACAGCCTGCCTTGTTTAAATTTTTAGCCTATGTCAAACATTTGTTATATACATCTTTTTTTATTTAACATAAAGCGCTGCACGAAAGCCAAGACGAGTAAGCATACCGCCAACTGAATTGTGCGCACGACAAGCTACTGAACCTTTACTGCCAGCAAATCCACAACTACCAGATCGAGAAACACGACGACCAGTAATTGAATAAATTTCCATTGTCAATTCCCATACATTTCCTGCTAAATCATATATATTATTTGTACTCCAACTAGGTAATGCTCCAGATACTGCCGGATCATTTGGTGTTACACTTCCTCTATCTGGATTATTATTATGGTTTCCCCAAGCAGTACTATCTTCTATCTGAGCTCGAGTTTTGCCTCCACTTGCCTCTATAAACCTCAAAACTGCGTCATACTGTACTCCATACATAAGGGTTGAAGCTACTGCTGCGTCAGCAGTATACATTTTTCTTGAAACTGTTACTGCTCCGTTTCCCGGATTTACTTCTGAGTTATTTTCACCCCATGGAATATCCAGCCATACTGCAACACCTTTTTGGAATAATGGTTTTACCGTACCATCTGTTATTGGATTATTACGTGATTTTCCTGCTTCATAACGAGCTATATAAAAGCCTTTCTTTGTCTCTACTGAGTTATACATAGCTATTACTTCTGGCGTTGCACTAGCATCAGTTGGTTTTGCTTCTGTACACTGTGATGCTCTTAGTCCATTTAATCTATACTCATCAGTCCTTATAAACTTAGTAAAGTCTAGTACTGGTATCCATACAAACTCATTTCCATCTGTATCAGTTCCACTTTTATCTTTTATTACAAGTCCTTTATTTGTTGCATTTGTTTCTCCCCATAAAGCTTCTCCTTCATTTATTGCTGCAAAGTCTTTTGGTATTATTGGATTTGTTCCATTAGGGAATTTTCCGTTTATTGTAGAATTTTCTTTTGCAATTTCATTTACATCAACTCGTGGGAACTCAACTATATTAGTTACTTGATATGTAGCTACACCTCCATATTGAGGATTGCTATCTCTATATCTAGCATATACCGTTCTATTATCTGTTACATCCACATAAGTTGCATCAGACCAATTACTTCCATCTAAACTATACTGTGAAGTAAATCCAGATGTTTGTGAAATAGTAGCTCTCACATTACCCTTAACCCAAGATGTTGTGCTTGGAGTAATTGTAGGCGTTGGTATTGCTGTTGTAGAGCTAGATATAGTATTTGAATCACGATAATTTCCATTAGCATCTATTGCTCTCATTTGTAGCGTATAATTTGCATTTTGTGCTAATCCACTAAATGTTGCACTATTTTGCCATGCACCTCCGTTTATTCTATACTGATAACTAGATACTCCAACTCCTCCTGTTAAGTCTGTTGTAGAACCACTTATTGATATAGTATTTGTATTTCTAGAATTTACTACTGGTGTAAATCCATTTGGAGGGTCTGTGTCTACAGTTGCACCGCTAAGAGACAATGCTCCATTCCATACATCTCCCGACATTCTTCCGGATGCATCATATGCATAAATATGTATCCAAGTATAGTATGTTGAAGTTGTATATGATCCATTTGCTTTCAAGTAAAGTGGATTTATGTTTCCAGCAAAGTATGTTCCATCATTTCCCCATCTAAATGGATCAGAAGATAAGTTCCATGAAGCTATTTGTCCTGCTGTTGGATAAATTGTTCTACTATTACTATCAAAGCTTGTTACATTTCCTATATTTGCATATCTGTAAGCTCTTCCATCAAATATAGATAATCCATAACTTGTAGCTCCAGATACTGCTGGCCATGATATTTGAATTCTGTTTGTTGTACTATTTACTCCGTTTCCAGTTACACTAATTGAAGCACTTGGAGTAGCAAGCGTTTTTCCTGTTGCATTTCCGCTATATCCTGTATATACTCCATCTACATTTTTAGATCTAACTCTATAGTATTTTGTCGTATTTGTCGCAAGTCCTGTATGTACAAAACTTGAAGCTGTTCCTGTGTATATGTTAGACCATGTACTTGCGTTATCACTTTGTTCTAATTCATAGACAGTTCCTCCTGGATTTCCATTTTCATTCCAATCTACTGTAATTTGTCTACCTTGCGAACTAGCTCCATTTGTTGCAGTTATACTACTTGGTACATTTGCAAGAGTTCTTGCGCCTGACGCGCTAGAATACGCAGTATAGTTACCATTTGTATCTTTTGCTCTAATATATAGCGAAAAATATGTATTTGGTGTAAGACCACTAAATGTATAACTACTTCCTGTCCATCCTGAGTCACTATTATTTATCTTAAAACTATAACCACTACTTGGTATTCCACTTCCTCCATATGAAGCAGTCATATACTTATCTGTTGTACTTCCACTTACTGAAATACTAGTTGATGTTACACTTCCAATACTTGGTGCTGATGGTATATTTGGTTCATCCGAATCTACCATAGGCCCACAAGCACTTGTTGCATCTGAGTTATTTGTACCACTTACTCTTCCAGAACTATCTACTGAAGCTACCCATATCCAACTATAATATGACCAACCCGTATAAGAACTAGCTGCCTTTTGATACAATTCATTTAAACTGCCTCTAAAATCTTGTCCATCGCCGCCCCATCTAAATGGGTCATTACCTCTATTCCAAGCTGCTATTTGTGATGTTGTTGGATATATATTAGTTGCATTACTATCATAACTTGTTACATTTCCTATATTTCTATACCTATACGTATATCCATCAAAAACATATATTCCATAACTTGTAGCTCCTGGTACTGCTGCCCAAGAAAGTTGTACTCTATTTGTTCCTGTATTTGCTCCATTACTTGTAACACTTCTTGTTACTGAAGGAGAATATAATGCTCTACCTGTTGATGTCGCTGAATATCCGCTATATACTCCTGTACTATTTTTTGTCCTTGCTCTATAATATTTTGTAGTTCCTGCTAATAGACCAGTATGTATATAACTCATTGATGTACCTGAATACACATTTGTCCAACCATTACTTCCATTATCACTTACTTCTAATTCATATAATTGTCCACTTGCATTTCCATTTGCTCCCCAAGTTGTTGTAATTTGTTTACTTTCTGTAGTTGTTGAGCTTAATGTTGGTGCATTTACAAGTGTTGTTAGTGATGTATTTCCAGATGATGTTTCATTTAACACATTATCTCTTACTTTATATGAAACGTTATATGTTGCTCCTGGAGTCAATCCTCCAAATGTATATGTTGCTCCTGCTTGTGTTGTCCATCTAGCTCCATTTAAATAGAAGTCATATTCTTTTACACCACTTTGACTATCTGTTGCATTATTTATTGTAGCTGTTATACTATTTGTTGTAGAAGATACTGCTAATGAACCTAAACTTGGAGCTGTTCTATCTACATAGTTTACATCTATTGCTTTATTTGATATGTTTCCTACTGCATCTTTTGTCCATACATAATATGTTCCGTTTGCAGTTATATCATCCTTACTCATTCCAAGCCAACTATTTGATATACTATTTATATATGTTGGCTGTGACGAGCTACTTTGATTTACACCATAAGAGACCACTCCGTTTTCATTATCTGTTGCAGTGGCTACTATACTATTTGTTTGCCCCCAAGATGTTGTATCTATTACAGTAGCATATGCTACTTGCCAACTTATAGGTAAACGACCTCCGCTTAAATAATAGAAATTAGTAGAACTAAATGTGCCTGTTGTTCCACATGTTACTCTGCATACATATTCTTGCCAATTTCCAGTTCCGTTTTTGGATGTTAACCATTCCATATGGCCACCACTTCCATATGCATTTGAGCCCCATTCTATAGTACTTCCTACTGGTATTTTAGCTACTATTCTACTTATAAACACTTTATTTGCAGATGTTCGTGTTGCAAAATAGAAACCTCCATATCCTGGACTTGATGTACCGTTTGTTGATATTTCAAGTGCATAATTTCCCACTGGTGTACTCATTGCTTTTCTTGTATTTGTTACAGTTCCTCCACCTGAGTTATTGTATATATTAGTACTGTTTACACCACTTGCAAATGTAGGATCTGTATATAACATGTCTCCTGAATATACATTAGATATTACTGGGTCAGTTTTATCTATATTTGTAACTTGCAAAGTCTTGCTCACTTTATTTCCTGCACTATCTGTTGCTTGTGCATATATTGTTCCATTTGAAGTCAATGTTAACGTCTGAGGATTTGCACTTGCTCCTGTGTTAGGACTTCCTATTCCATATAATCTATTATTTACAAGAGTAGAACCATATGTTATAGTTGCTGTTACATTTCCGCTTGTTTGTGTTGTAGGATTGGTTGTTATTGTAATTTGTGTTGTTGAATCGGTATTTGATTTTACTATATATGCACTAGATGACTTTATACTTTCGGCTCTGTTTCCTGCATTATCTACTACTCTTGTCCATAGATAGTACGTTCCTACTGTCGCATCTGTTTTTTGTACATCTTGTCCTGATGCCGTATAATTTGTCCAACTGCTTGGTTCTGCACCTGAGTTTACATTACTCCAAGCATATTGTACTGTACCTAATCCGCTTCCTCCTGTGTCTTGTCCAGTAATTCTTGCTCTTATTGTTGCTACGTTTGCTCCTGTTGGTATTGTATATACTCCTCCATTTGGAGCGATTGTAGTTGTTGGATCTGTTGTATCAATTCTTACTACATATGTTGCACTATTTGCACCTGTTGCTCCAATAGTATTTACGGCTCTAGCTATTACATTTGTTGTTCCCTGACCACTTACCACAATTTTACTTGAGCTGTTATAGTCTGTCCAATTTGAACCATTATTTGTACTATATTGATATTTTAGTATTCCACTTGGTGCACTACCGCTTGATATTGTAAGTGTTACATTTCCATTTGTCCATGAACCATTTCCTACTGTTCCACTTATTGTTGGCGCAGATGGTATTGCTGTATCAATTCTTACTACATATGCTGCACTATTTGTACCTGTTGCTCCAACAGCATTTACGGCTCTTGCTATTACGTTTGTTGTTCCTTGGCTGCTTATTACAATTTTATTTGTTGCGTTATAATCTGTCCATGTTCCGCCTCCATTTGTACTATATTGATATTTTACTATTCCGCTTGGTGCACTACTTCCGGCTATTGTAAGAGTTACATTTCCATTTGTCCATACTCCATTTCCTACTGTTCCACTTATTGTTGGTGCAGGTGGTGTTGATTTATCAATTCTTACTACATATGTAGCGCTATTTGTACCTGTCACACCAATTGTATTTATTGTTCTTGCTATTACATTTGTTGTTCCTTGGCTGCTTATTACAATTTTATTTGTTGCGTTATAATCTGTCC
>JAVXNL010000005.1:0-3474 GCA_036645795.1 Clostridia bacterium | reverse complement strand
AATTTGTTCCACCATTTGTACTATATTGATATTTTGCTATTCCACTTGATGCACTACTTCCTGATATTGTAAGAGTTACGTTTTGATTTGTCCAAGCTCCACTTCCTACCGTTCCACTTATCGTTGGCGCTGGTGGTCTTGTTTTATCAATTCTTACTACATATGCTGCACTATTTGTACCTGTTATTCCAATAGAATTTACTGCTCTTGCTATTACATTTGTTATTCCTTGGCTGCTTATTACAATTTTATTTGTTGCATTATAGTCTGTCCATGTTCCTCCATTTATACTATATTGATATTTTACTATTCCACTTGATGCACTACTTCCTGATATTGTAAGTGTTACATTTTCATCTGTCCATACTCCATTTCCTACTGTTCCGCTTATTGTTGGAACAGGTGGTATTCCTTTATCAATTTTTACTACATACGGAGCTGTATTCATTCCTGTTGCTCCAATTGTATTTATTGCTCTTGCTATTACATTTGTTGTTCCATCAGAGCTTATTACAAGCTTAGTTGCTCCATTATAATTTATCCAATTAGTTCCTCCATTTATGCTATATTGATAAGAAGCTATTCCACTTGGTGCACTACTTCCTGATATTGTAAGTGTTACATTTTGATTTGTCCAAGCTCCACTTCCTACAGTTCCAGTTATTGTTGGTGCTGGTGGTATTGTTGTATCAACATAATTCACATCAACCGATTTATTTGATACATTTCCTACCCCATCTTTTGCCCATACAAAATATGTTCCATTAGAAGATACATCATCTTTACTCATTCCAAGCCAACTACTTGATATACTATTTATATATGTAGGTTCGGTTTTGTTATTTTGATTTACGCCATAAGACACAACTCCTGTAGCATTATCTTCAACTGTTGATACTATACTATTGGTTTGCCCCCAATTAGTAGTATCTATTACAGTTGCATATGCTACTTGCCATATTACAGGTGATTGTATAGTAGCTGTCGCTCCACCGGTTAAATAGAAATAGTTAGTGTCATTAAATGTTCCGCTTGAACCACAAGTCACTTTACATACATACTCTTGCCAGTTGCCTGTTCCTACCCTAGGTGTTAACCATTCTGAGCTTCCTCCTGTTCCATATGCATTTGTTGCCCATGCTATTGATTTTCCTTCTGGTATTTTTGCAACAATTCTTGTTACAAAAACTTTATTTGCTGCTGTTTGTGTAGAAAATGTAAATCCACCATGCCCTGGACCAGCAGTTCCTGTTGTTGATATTTCAAGTGCATACTTTCCTACAGGTGTATTCATAGATTTTCTTGTATGAGTTACTGTCCCAGCAGAAGAATTATAATTATACATATATATATGATTGTTTCCAAAATTAAATGTAGTATCTGTATATAACATATCTCCTGATATTGCACTTTTTATAGTTGGGTCAGTTTTATCTATATTGGTAACATCTAAAGTTTTTATTATTCTATTTCCAGCCGCATCTGTAGCTTGTGCTTTTATATTACCATTAGCTGTCATAGTTACACTAATTGTACTATTTACACTACCTGATGCGCCAGGAGTTATAACTACATTTCTACCTTCTGTTAACGCTGAACCATATGCAATGGTAGCAGTTACATTTTGGTTTGTTGGAAATGTTGTACTTGGTGTGATTGTAATTTGTGTAGCTGCATCTGTATTTGCTTTTACAGTATATGCATTAGATGTCTTTATACGTTCAGCTCTATTTCCTGCTGTGTCTATTACTCTAGTCCATAAATAATATGTTCCGGCTACTGCATCAGTCTTAGTTATATCTTGCCCTGCAGCAGAATAGTTTACCCAACTAGTTGGCTCTGCTACAGAATTCACATTACTCCAAGCATATTGTACGGTTTTTAAACTGCTACCTCCCGTATCTACTGCAGTAAGTCTTGCTTTAATAGTGGCTACATTTGCACCCGTTGGTATTGTATACATTCCACCATTAGGTGCTATTGTAGTTGTTGGATCTACTGTATCGATTTTAACTGCATATCCTCCACTATTTACTCCACTAATGCCTAAACTATTTATCGCTCTTGCTATTATATTTGTTGTTCCTGCTGCACTTATTACAAGTTTACTTGAACTATTATAGTCTGTCCAATTTGAACCATTATTTGTGCTATATTGATATTTTACTATTCCACTTATTGCATTACTTCCAGATACTGTAAGTGTCACATTTCCATTTGTCCATAATCCATTTCCTACAGTTCCAGTTATTGTTGGTGCCGGTGGCGTTGTTTTATCAATTTTTACTATATATGTGGAGCTATTTGTTCCGGTAATACCTAAACTAGTTACAGCTCTTGCTATTACATTTGTTGTTCCTTCCCCACTTATTACAAGTTTATTAGTTGCATTATAATCTGTCCAATTTGTTCCACCATTAGTGCTATATTGATACTTAGCTATTCCACTTATTGCACTACTTCCAGATATTGTAAGAGTTACATTATTACTACTCCAAACTCCATTCCCAACTGTTCCAGTTATTGTTGGAGCTGTCGGTATACTTTTATCAATTTTCACTACATATGCAGAGCTTTCTGTTCCAGCAACATTTAAATTATTTATAGATCTTGCTATTACATTTGTTATTCCTTGATTACTCACTACAATTTTGTTTGTTGCATTATAATCTGTCCAATTTGTTCCACCATTAGTGCTATATTGATACTTAGCTATTCCACTTATTGCGCTACTTCCAGCTATTGTAAGTGTTACATTTCCATTAGTCCAAGCTCCACTGCTTACTGTTCCACTTATTGTTGGTGCTGGTGGTATTGCTTTATCAATTTTTACTATATATGGTTGCGTATTTGTTCCTGTTACACCTATAGTATTTACAGCTCTTGCTATTACATTTGTTGTTCCATCCCCACTTACTATAATTTTATTTGTAGCATTATAATCTGTCCAATTTGTTCCACCATTAGTGCTATATTGATATTTTGTTATTCCACTTGGTGCACCACTTCCAGATATTGTGAGTGTTACATTTTCAGTAGTCCATACGCCACTTTCTATATTACCATTTATCACTGGTGCCCTTGGTACAACTTTATCAATTTTTACAACAGTTGTTGATTCTTCAGATATATTACCTACATTATCTATTGTTCTATATCTTATTGTTAAATCTCTATCTGCTGTATATACTATACTTCCTACTCCATTTGATAAAGTCATTGCTCTTGTTGTCCAGGCTCCAGATTCAAACCATTGATACTCTCTTATTCCAGATAAATTATCTGTTGATGTAGCTGTCACTGTAACATTTTGATTTGTCCAGTTTCCATTACTTGAATTTGTTATACCAGGTTTAGTTGGTGCTACTTTATCTATATTTGATATTTGTAGTGTCTTTACTACTACATTTCCAGCCACATCTGATGCTTGAGCATATATTACTTGGTTTTGTGTTGTAGCTGTTACGCTTGTTT
>JAVXNL010000004.1:0-48075 GCA_036645795.1 Clostridia bacterium | reverse complement strand
CTTGCAGCAGCTGTAATACTTACACTTAACAAAAATAATCCTATAAATAATGCAAAAAAAGCAGCTTTTGTATCAGATGCAAAGGTGATTTTAGAAGAAACAAATTTATATATGACATCTCAAATGCTCTCACAAAATATTTTATATCCATGCAAAGAAAATGCAGGAGATTTTATAAATCCAGTATATGAAGATATAACAACTGAAGCTAAAAAACTGATTGCAAAATTTCAGTCTAAATATATGTATAACGGACTATATGATATATATAATATTAATTTGAAAGATGTATACATTCTAGATTCTGAAAAAATAAAAAGTTCGAAAGAATTTAAAGATAATATACTTTTTTTAAAGAAACCAAATGGCGGTTTTTCTTTGATATTTAACAAGCCAGTATCTCTTTTAGGAATAGATATATATGAATTAGAAAATATTGAAGCAGCCTATGATGATAGAGAAACAAAGATATTTGCGGTTGGAAATAATACGTTTAAATTAGATAAAACTGGACATGTAAAAGCGCTAGGTGAAAAAAATGAAATTTCCGGTGCTACAGACCTTGAGCTAAAAGAGTTAAAATCACCTTGGAAAGAATTTAAGCCAAATGAATTAGTGCCAAACACTGTAAAATACAAATTAGCACATGGTACGGCATATATGTTAAATGATAAAGGAGAACTCTATGCTATAGGTGATAATTTGAATAATAAATTAGGCCTTGGAAATGAGTATTTACAATTAGAACCTGTAAAACTTACATTTCCTGAAGATATAAAAGTAAAAGAGTTTTTTGCTGGGGCAAGGCATACCTTTGTTATTGATACAAATAATAATGTATGGGCCGCGGGTAGTAATGAACAAGGTGAATTTGGACTTAAAAATACTAATAAATATAACGGATTTGTTAAAATATCTGCAATAGATGGGGCGAGAGTAAAAGATATAATATTGTCAGTAAATAATTATATAAGATATACGATTGTAGTATATGACAGTGGGGATGTTATAGCATCGGGTTCCAACAGCCTTGGCTCACTTGGAGATGTTAACTATAGTCCAACTAATGAATTTAAAAATATATCAGATGCATGGAAAAAGAATACAGATATAAAATTCCCATTGAAACGTATTGAAATGAATAGTTTAGTGAGTGGTATTTTAGATGCAAATGATACTTTATGGGTTTGTGGATATAATCATATAGGACAACTTGGAAACGGAGATAAAAAAGACCAATATTCCTTTGTTAGATTTATGGATAATGTAGAACAATTTAATATGAGTGGAGGAGTACTATGTCAAACTAAATCAAAAGAAATGTACATTACTCCAAAAGAAGTATATAACGAAGCAGATAAAATACTAGAATATATTTCAGAAAAAGTACTGGTTAACAATTTACCCGCAGGCGACAAAAAGTTTGCTAGGGGCTATAACATATATGATATAGAAAAAAATGAAATTGTTTTAAAAAAATTGGCATTTGTTAGTAATTCAAAAGTATATTATGCACAATCAGATGAAAAAGAAATTCCAAGTTTTAGTATAGTAGAAGATGTAGATGCGCCTAAAGATATTATAGATATATCTAGTGGATTTGGAATGCTAATGTTAAAAGATAAAAACGAAAAAATATATTTATTTAATCAAAATGTAATTACTGCAAAAGGTAAAAATATTCAAAGCGAATTAAGAGATGTAAATAAAAATCAAACATTTGAATATGTAGATGGCTTTAGAAAGAAGATACACTTAATAGATGGTGAGTATAGATTATGGCTATCGATAAAGGATAAAAACACATATAAAAATGTAGTAAAGAGTATAGTAACAGCCTCAAACGAATATATGCTTTTAAATAATGGCGAGTTATATTCAAGAGGTGAGAGTGTAACTGTTAATTATGGAGCAGGCGGTTGGGGGACTAATGACAAAAAAGAAGATTTTGTACTTATACAAAATAATGTAGGAAATATATATGCTTGTGATGGAGGGGCTATAAGTATAGATAAAAATGGTAATATATATTGCTTTGGACAGTTATGGGGGCAGTTTTTAAATATACCAGGATATAAAGGAGATGGTCCTAGAGTTGAAGTTCCTACTCTTGTTAAAGGAAAAATAAACAATATAGGTATAAAAGATATATATTTATTACAATCTAATGGAGGCATAGGCGGAACGTCAACGTATCTAAAAGATGGAAAAGGCGATATATATACTTATGGTAGTAGTTTATATAATGGAATAGGTCACTATGTATCAGATTTTACTAAAATAGCTCTTCCAGGAAAAGTAAAAAAGATAAAATGTGGATATAATTATACACTATGTCTTTTAGAAAATGGTGAGGTATATGCTTGGGGAACTAATACTAATGGACAATTTGGAAATGGATATACTGTTTTAGAAAACTATCCAACACCTCAAAAGCTTAACATAGATTCAGTAGTAGAGATTGCAGCAGGAAACGGCTATGCAATATATGTTAAAGACAATGGACAAATGTATGGGTGCGGTAAAAACGAATTTGGACAGTTGGGAGATTCAACGACTAAATCTACGACGGAATTTGTAAGATGCATTAACTTAGAAAAATAGTAAGTAATAACTAAAAATGTTACTACTTATCCTAATCAGTTAAAATATCACTAGTTAAATTATAACTAGTGATATTTTTAAATATATTTAAATGTGTTTATAACTCGCTGTATAAATAAGTGTATTATAACAAGAAATAAAATCATTGTCTTTATAAAATTCTAAACAAGACACATCTTTAATAGGCATAGTTAATAAAATATTAGGTATATTTATATTATTGTAATAGTCTTTTGCTTTATTTAGAAGTGATGTGCCAATTCCTTTTTTTCTATAACTTTCTTTTACATATATTGAAATTATTTCGGCCACATTTTTATTATACCAAGGTTTATTGTTAAGCTTTGAGGCACATACAAAGCCTATTACATTTCCATTTGTTTTAGCGACGTATACAAATTCATTTTCTATTTTTTCTTTAAAAAAATTGGCTCCAGCTAAACTAAGAGAAAAATCTGAGTTTAATATATTATTACCAAGATTTTTTTCTTGAACACAAAGCTTGAAATGTAGTTTTTGTATTTCATATAAATCATCTATTAGAGCTTTTTTTATAACAACAATACTTTTTTCTTTTTGAACTGTATTTGCGGCATCATCTGTTAAAATGACTTGAACTCTACCAATTTGTCCATCTTTAAGTCTTACTTTTATTCCTCTATGGTGATTTGCACTATGTGTTAATATATCTTTTACTATGCCCGTAGTAAGTATACCTGTAGGTTGGTCCTTTTTTAACACGATTTGTACTTTAATTCCTGGTTTTATTTTTTCTCTTATTTGATTATCGTTCATAAATATATCACCTTAATATAAATACTACCATAAATACTATAAAATATCAATAATATATGTAAAAAAACGAAACTTTTACTTTAAAAAGATATAAGAGAAAACGAAAAAAATATCAAAAATTAAGAGCTATTCACAAAACTTATTTGCAAATAAACTATATTTGACAAAATTTGCAACATAATATATAATTGAAGCGGTGATTTAAATGTTGGGTTTTAATACGATTTTTATATATATATTTATATATAGTGTGCTGGGATGGGCTTGCGAGACGGTATATTGTGGAATATGTGAGGGGAAAATCACAAATAGAGGTTTTATGTATGGTCCATATTGTCCTATATATGGATTTGGTGCGTTTATAATAATTATAGCGTTATCTAGTTTTTATCAAAATCCCATACTTGTTTTTCTATTTGGAATGATACTTACAACATTGCTAGAATATATAACAAGCTATGTAATGGAAAAATCTTTTGGGGCAAAATGGTGGGATTATTCACATATGCCATTTAATATAAATGGTAGAGTATGTTTACTAAATTCTGTAATTTTTGGATTGCTAGGCCTTTTTGTTATATATATATTACATCCTCAAGTAGAAAAGTTTGTTGGATGGATACCACAAAATTATATATCTTCAATTGTTTTAGGACTTGTAGTTTTGGTAATGATAGATTTCATGTCTACATTAAATACGGTATTAAACTTAAAGAAAAAGCTTGCACAGATAAAAGATATAACCGCAACTATTGCAAAAAACAAGGCAATACAGTTTGAAAACTTAGAGCTTGTTATACAATTAGAAGAGCTAAAGAAAAATTTATTGGAAAAAGGAAGTATATTTCATACCAGAATACTTAAAGCTTTTCCAAATATTGAATTTAAAAAGTTTGATATGTCACTTAATGAATTAAAAATGGAGCTTCATAAGAGACAATTTGCAAAGAGTTTAAAGAAAAAAGCAAAAAAAATGTAATAATTGAATGTGTAAAACAAATAAACAAAAGTGAAAGTTATGTGAAATATATTGACTTTTAATGGCTTTAATTATATAATTAAAGCCATTATTAGAAGGAGGAAATTTTATGGAGAAAAGAGATGGAGGAGCAATTAGAACTGAGAGTAGTATATATTCTAAAACGTTTTTATGGATGTTTTTAGGACTTTTTGCAACAGGTCTTATATCATGGTATACATATTCAACTGGCCTTGCTGCAAGTATTATGAGTGGTGCAGGATTTGCTGTAGTAATGATAGTTGAGCTTGTAGTGGTACTTTTATTTTCCTTTTTATTTAGGAAATTGCCACCAACAGTTGTAGCGATACTTTTTTTTGTATATGCGATATTTAATGGTATAAGTTTATCAACAATATTTTACACTTTTCAATTAAAATCAATAATAATTGTGTTTTTTGCGTCAGCTGCATTGTTTGGACTGTTTGCATTTATCGGTGCGATAACAAAAAAAGATTTATCTAAACTTGGTACAATACTTTTTGGCGTTTTAATTGTTGGAATTATAGTAAGTTTAATTAACTTATTCGTAGGTAATTCTATGATTGATCTTATTGTATCGTGGATAGTATTGTTTGTGTTTTTTGGAGTTACTGCGTATGATATGCAAAAAATACGAGTATTCTCGGAATCTGGAGCAATACCTGCAGATAAAGTACATATATATGGAGCAATGCAATTATATCTAGATTTTATTAATATATTTGTTAGAATCCTTAATATATTTGGAAAAAGAGAATAAGTTTTAAATAATAATTAAAATGGATATAAAGAATGTATATACTAGTTGTTAGAGCAAAAAATCTAACAGCTATTTTTTTAACTAAATATTCTTTTGTTGTTATACATTTGTTAAAACTATAATGAATTTATATAATTTCAACAATAATTATATATTTCATTTATATTTCAATATATAATTATTGCTAGTTATATACTGGGTGTATGCATAAAAACAAAGTAGTGTAAATACAATATAACAAAAGAAAAAGGTGATTAAATGTTATTTATAAAAAATAAAACTATTAGTAAATGTATAGTACGTATTAGTATTTTATTTACTATATATAGTATGGTAACCAGTAATGTATTTGGCTCTATGTTTTTGTATCCAATATCTACGAAAAAAAGTAAAAGTAGCGTACAAAGCAGTGTAAGTACTTTTGGGACTACTCCACAGTTTGCTTTCGTATCTGCTTCACAAGTTTTGATGGAACCTACAACGGGTAAAATCCTTTATGCAAATAACGAAAATGAAAAGTTATTACCTGCATCTGTAACCAAAGTTATGACATTGCTTCTTGTAATGGAACAAATAGATATAGGGAAACTTTCATATACAGATAAAATAACATGCAGTGCAAATGCTTCTAAGATGGGAGGTTCACAAATTTGGTTTAAAGAGGGTGAGAGCTTAAGTGTAGATGAAGCTCTTAAAGCTATTTGTGTAGTTTCTGCAAATGATGTTACTGTTGCGATGAGTGAGCATATAGCAGGAAGTGAACCAAACTTTGTGAAAATGATGAATGATAAAGCTTTGTCTCTTGGCATGGAAAATACCCATTTTATGAATTGTCATGGAATAGACGAGGATGACCATTATACAAGTGCAAAAGACGTAGCTATAATGTCAAGAGAACTTATACTAAAACATCCAGATATACTTAAGTATACATCTATTTGGATGGATACTCTAAGAGATGGAACATTTTCGTTAAGTAGTACTAATAAATTAATAAAGTCTTATGAGGGAGCAAATGGATTAAAAACTGGTTCGACATCAAAAGCCTTATTTAATTTATCTTCAAGTGCAACAAGGGACAATACAACATATATAGCGGTAGTAATGAGAGCTCCATCTTCTGATATAAGGCTAGAGGAGTGTAAACAGTTGTTAAATTATGGATTTAGTACATATCAAATACAAAATATATACGATAAAGGAACAGTAGTAGATAGCAAACCTGTAAATAAGAATGTGGAAAAACATGCAAATATTACTGTGCAAGAGTCTTTTAGTACTTTAGTTGATAAGGGAAGTAAAATGGAGGTTATAGAAAACATTATATATAATAATGATATTTTAAAAGCTCCTATAACTGCAAATCAAGTAGTGGGTAAATTAGAAGTGTTAAGTAAAATAAGCGGTGAAAAAATAGGCGAAGTACCTCTTGTTATAACGGAAGATATACCTAAATCATCGATAAAAGAGTATATGAAAAAAACATTTAAAACATTTACAATGTGCCCTTTAGCGTAAAAGCAAATACAGATGAAATAAAAAATGAATAAGAATATAAGAGATAAAGTTGTAATGTTTCAAAAATATTACAACTTTATTTCACTTAAATATCATTTGCGCTAAGTGATGATTTTTTTTGTATTTTCTATTGATTTTTTTAAAACTTCGATATATACTAATTAATATGAAAATAACACATATATGTAAAAATTATTAGAGTGTTTTATGGAGGTTGAAAATATATGGTAGGAATGAGTCAAATTAAAAAGAAAATGTGGCAAGGTGCAGCTATTGGCCTTGCAGTTGGCGTTGTAGGTATTGGTTTAACAGTTTGGTGGGCAATATCTACTGTTAAAACTTATGAAAAAGGAACAAACAAAAAGTTTAATTCTATTTATACTAAAATGGTAACAACATTAAACAAAGATGTTATACAAGGAGAGATGATTGGCGCAGATATGCTTGCGACAACAAGAGTGCACAATAGTACAGTACCTACTGATGCTATAACAACTCTTGATGGAGATTATGCTGTAGGTAAAGTTGCTAAATATAATATAGCAGCAAAAGTTCCATTAACTAAATCTATGGTAACAGATGAAATAATTTCTTCTGATGTAAGAGATCAAGAAGTAAATACTGTTCTTATGCCAAGTGATTTAGTTGAAGGTGATAAAGTAGATGTAAGAATAATGTATCCAAATGGTACAGATTATATTGTACTTGCACAAAAAAATGTAACTAAAATAGCAGGACAAACAATGTGGGTACAACTTGCAGAAGATGAAAGATTACTTTTAAATTCTGCTATGGTTGATTCTTTCTTAAAACAAGGTTCAAAACTTTACGCAACAAAATATGCAGATGCAGATGCACAAATAAAGATATCTGATGACTCAGCAGTTGCAGCTAAAGGTTATGTATCAGAAGAAATTAAAAAAGAACAAGCAACTATAAAAGAGGCAACTGAAGAAGAGTTAACAAAAATATTATTTGATTTAATATCAAAATATAAAAACTATGCTTCTACTGTTACAAGAACAATGGAAAATTATCAGCCAAACTCTCAAGTTATGGATATGATGAAAACAAATAAAAATATACTTGAACAAGCAAAAGAAAAATTAAGTACTGAAGCTCGTTCAAATTTAGAAAATGGAATAAATGGATATCAAACTACAAGCGGTGAAGAATATAAAAATGTAGTAACTGGAGCACAACAATCAATAACAAATCAAAAAACGCAAAGACAAGAATTATTAGATTCTAAAAACTCAGCACAAACTGCACCAGCACCAGCACCAGAAACAACTAATAAACCAGCAAAATAGCTAATAAATTAAAAAGATGGTTTTTTTAGGAATGTAAATTAACAAACGTAGGAGGAATAATAGATGCAAGTAATTGGAATGATGGGATATGTAGATAAATATGACTTTGCTATAAATCTTGCTAGAACAATAAATATAATGGATAAGGCGGTGCTCGTTGTAGACGCCACCTTAGACCAAAAAATAAAATGTGTTGTACCATCACTAGACAATATGGGGAGATCATATGTTACTCAATATAATAACATAGACTTTGCTGTAGGTTTTGATAGTATGCATGATGTAGAAAATTATATGGTAGATCAAGGAATTAATATATCATTGTATGATTATATAATAATTGATATAGACAGCCCAAAAGGGTATGAGTTTTTTAGAACAAGAGGAATAGATAAATTATTCTTTTTTGTAGATACAAGTATATTATCAGTTGTAAAAAATAAAGACTTAATAAAAGCAATAAGGGTATATAATCCTCAAGAAGAAGATATAAAGATAACTAAGGTACTATATAAGACATATATGTCAAGAGCTGCAGAAGAGTATTTTGAAACTCAAATCAGCAGTTATAATGTGAAATGGCAAGAGCCAGAATACGAAGTACAACTTGAAGAACAAGACAAATTAGTAGATATAGACTCACAGTTTAGTGGACTTATAGATATAAAAAAGCATACTAAAACATATATAGGGCTAATTTCTGATTTAACATCACAGATAATAGAGGATGTAACTTCAAAAGAAGTTACAAAACAAATTAAAAGGAGGAGAGATTAATGCCAAGAATTGTATTTTGGAGTCCGACAAAAAATATGTCGGGTAATACACATGCCGCAATTGCAGTTAGTACTTTAATGGGAATAGCTCATAAAGTTAATAGCTTACTTATGCAAGGTAACTACAATTCTAAGAAGATAGAATCTTCATTTACACCGTATGATGATTTAAAGTCAAGTGGAGTATTTGATAATTCAAGTATTGGAATTAGTGCATTAATAAGGCTTGTAACAAGTAACAAATTAACATCTGATGCTATACAAAACTATGCAAAGCCTGTTTTAAAAGATAGACTTGATATACTATATGGAATGAATTCTAAAGATATGGATGGATATTCGGACCTTGTAAACAATTTACCATATATCACAAGAAAAGCAGCGGAAATTTATGATGTAGTATTTATTGACTTACCAAAGTCTGCAGACGATAAATTTATATCAGACACTCTTTTAGATGCCGAAATTGTTGTATGTGTTGTAAATCAAGATGTTGTAAAACTGGATGGCTTTTTTGAGACAGTAAATAACATGGATGAGTTGAAAAACAAAAGTAAAATATTTGTTATTGGAGACTATGAAGGTAAAGCAAAATTTAATTCATCTAATATAAAATTAAAAAACACTATAAAAGAACCAATATTTACAGTACCACATAACTATTTATTTGCAGATGCATGTAATAGTGGAAATGTAATAGATTTCTTCTATAGAAATATGAACGCAGATATAAAAGACTATAATGGTTATTTTATATCGCAAGTTAATGGAATTGTTGAAAAAATAATAGAACTTGCTAAAATAAGAGATGTATAAAATAGATAAAAAGAGGTGAAACAATGAGTATTGCATTTATATTAAATATTATATTGATAATCTTACTTATTGCCTTTGTAGGAGGCTTCTTCTGGTATAAGATTAAAAAATCTGAAACTAAAGAACAAGTAAATGATTTGTCAAGAGAGAAAGCAAAATTTAGTCTTGAGAAAATGCAGGAATTTATAAAGAAGCAATTTGATGAGATAACTAGAATGAATTTATATGATTTAGCGCTTTCTGAAGAGGAATTTGAAAGAAGAAAAAATGTAAAATATGAGCTAAAAAAAGCTTTAAAAGGTGCTGGTTATGCGGATGCAAGTGATAAAAAGTATGTAAAAACACTAATGTTTGACTTGCTTAGAAACAACTATAAAGTAAACAACTTTAATATAAATAATGCAATACCTTTTGAAGATTTTGAACAGTTAGAATCTCAAGATAAATTTGAGATATTAATGCATATTTACAAAAAGCAATATAAAGCAGAAGCACTAACACAAATTATAACAAAATATAAGCTAGACACTCCTAAATTTGAATTTGATCCGGAAGTTTCTTCTTATGTTATAACAGAAAAAGAAATCGATAATATATTTGCTTTAGAAGTAAATCAAGATACATTATCCTTTGATGATAAATTAGAAATTGTAGTTCAAAGAATTTATCAAAGATATAAAGGGTACAGTGTAGTAGATGATATACGTGATATGAACATTGATGGTATATCAGGTGGTGTATCAGGTATTCCACCATCATTTTTAGATCAAGTAGTAGGTATGGATGACTATTTAGATCAAATGAATGATAGAAAAATACCAATGTCTTATGATTCTGTTTGGATATTTTATAAAGGTAAAGCGACGTATTTGTCATTTTTATCTTTTGGAAGTGAAACAGAACTTAAAAGGGTATGTCAAAATATATATAAATATAATAATCCAGGTCAGTTGTCTGAATCTGTTGGTTATAAAATAAATGAAATGAAAGATGGATCCAGGGTAGTTGTTTTAAGACCAAACTTTTCTGAATCATGGGCTTTTTTCGTAAGAAAATTTGCTCCTCCAACATTAATATCACCTGAACAACTACTTTGTCATGAAGGTAAAGAACAAGTTATTGAATTACTTAAGTATTTAATTAGAGGTGCTAGAGTAACTGCGATAACAGGTGAGCAAGGTTGTGGTAAAACTACATTATTGATGGCTATAATGAAATATTTATATCCGACAATTACTATAAGGGTTCAAGAGACAGCATTTGAATTACATTTAAGGAAGATTTACCCATACCACAATATATTATCTCTTAGAGAAACAGATACAATAAATGGACAACAAGGACTAGATGTTCAGAAGAAAACTGATGGTGGAGTTAATATCTTAGGTGAGGTTGCAACAGATCCAGTTGCTGCTTGGATGATTCAAATGGCACAGGTTGCATCAAAGTTTACTTTGTTTACTCATCATGCTAAGACTTTTCCAAACTTAATAACAGCACTTAGAAACTCATTACTTAAAATTGGAATGTTTAATTCTGAAAATGTAGCAGAAGTACAAGTTGTTCAAGTAATAAACTTTGATATACATTTAAAAAGAGGTGTAGATGGTACAAGATTTATTGAAAGAATAACAGAATGTATACCATTGGAACCAACATTTACATATAATAATGATTATAGAAAAGCAAAAGAAATGGACCAAAAGATGGAAAAATTCATGGACAATGCAGTTGAATATTTCCAACATATGACACAAACAAACAATTATACATATAAAAATATAGTTGAGTTTGTAGATGGAAAATATGTATTTAGAAATCCAATGACCGAAGAAAATATTAAAGCTATGAGAGATAATATGTCATCAGAAGATATTAGAACTTTTGACAATTTCATAGATACAGCTTGGAGGTGATAGGATGTTATATATAGCAATTGGTTTATTAGTATTTGCTATAGTAGGAATACTTGCTGTAAGCATATATTATATGAGCGTAAAGAAAAAATACAAAAAAAACAGTATACTTTTTGCTCAAGACAAGTTAGTAGTAAAAAATAAATTTAATGTAAAAGATGGATTTGATAAAGTATTTTTAGTTGTTTATCTTACATTTGTAAAAATGCCAGTTTTAAAATATTATACGAAAAAAACAAGATTGAAAATGGAAATGACAAATGATTACACAGAATATGAGCTTAGAAGAAGAACTGGTAAATCAATGCTTATAGCAGTAGTATTTTTATTTATATCTTTATTTGTTTTATTAAATTTGGTTAATGATTTATATATGTCACTTATTGTTATAATAGGTGTATTAATAATAACAGAAAAAATGATAGACATTGGTATAACATCAGTATCCGAGAAAATATTAAAACAAATGCCCGAAGCATTTACAAGTATTAGACATGCCTTCCATGAACATGGTATGGTAGATGAATCTTTTAATACTGCAATAGATGATTTAGGAGATAAAGAAATTGTACCACAACTTAGAAAAATTAAAGATGCTCTTCTTGCAGATAATCCAGAAATTGAGCTAGAGAAGTATTATGATACAGCTCCAAATAGATTTTTAAAACTATTTGCAGGAGTATCTTATCTAACATATGATTTAGGTGATAGAAAAGTTGCTGGAGCATCAGTTTATCTTAGAAACTTAAATAATATTTTGAGTGAAATATATCTTGAAATATTAAAAAGAGATAAAATAAACTATATGTTTAGGAGTTTAAATATTATAGCTGTAGTTCCACTGGTTGCAATAAAACCATTGCAATCATGGGCAGAGTCAAGTTTCCCGGCGTTATCAAACTTTTATGCAAGTGGTATTGGATTTTTGATACAATCAATAATAATAGTATCAATATTTATATCTTATTTAATGCTTAGAATAATAAAAGAAGATGTTGAAGAAATAAAATTTGACAGAGTATCAAATGCAAAATGGCAAGATAAGTTATATAGGGTAACAATTGTTAAAATGCTAGTAGATGCTTTTAAACCAAGAGAGCATACTAGAAAATATAAAAAGGAAGAGGCTCTTATAAAGAATACCAACTCTTACCTTACAATAGAATGGCTATATGTAAATAAACTTACATCAGCAGTAGTAGCATTTTTATTGAGTTTTATATTAATACTTAATATGCAATATATTGATTTATCAGGTGTATATACACAAGTAAGTCAAGAGTTTTTATCATTTGGTAAATTAAGTGAGGAGCAAGAAGAGGCATCTAGAGCTATAAGGGAGAGTGATAAAAGCTATATAGAATCTCATAAGAATAGTAATGTAACAAAAGAACAATTACAAACAGATTTCGTAGATCCAGATACTGGTGAGGTTGATAAAACCGCAGTAGACAGGGTATATGGCAAAATAAATACAGTTAAAAATTCATATGTTAAATTCTGGCAAGTATTATCAGCATTTTTAATTGGTATAATTGCATATTACTGTCCATCAATACTTTTAATTATAAAAAATAAAATAAGAGAAATGGAAAAAGAAAATGAAATAATGCAATTTCAATCAGTTATATTAATGCTTATGTATATTGATAGAATAGATGTACAAACAATCCTAGAATGGATGGGAAGATTTTCATATGCTTTTAAAGAACCAATAGCTACATGTTTAAACAATTATGAATCAGGTGCAGAACAAGCTTTGGAAGAGCTGAAAGAAGCAGTACCATATAAAGATTTTACAAGAATTGTAGAACAATTGCAATCAGCAGTTGAAAGGATTCCTGTAAAAGAAGCTTTTGATGAATTAGAAACAGAAAGAAGCTTTTTCTACGAAAAAAGAAAAGAAGGAAATGAAAGAGTTGTACATAAAAAAGTAAGCTATGGTAAAGTATTAGGTTTTACTCCAATGGTAATATTAATAGGTGGATACTTAGTTGCACCACTTATGGTAGTAAGTATTATGCAGATGATGACTTTCTTTACAAATATGAATTTTTAGCTAAAAAACAAATAAGATTTAAACTTTAAAAAAGTTTAATATATAGTCTATTTAAAGGAGGGGAAATGAAAAATGGATAATGCACAAAAAGCAATTATGATTGGTGTAGGTTTGTTTATAACAATTTTAGTAATAGCTGCAGTAATGCTAATAACAGGTCTTGGACAAGATATGTTAAATAAAGGTAAAGATGAGGCAGAGAATGTATCATCAAGTTTACAAGCACAACTTACAGCGGATTATGATGGGAATACTAGAGTAACAGGCTCTCAGGTAATAGCTGCAGTAAAGAGATATTACACAGATCCTAATCTAACTGTAACTGTAAATAATGTAGTATTTAACAATACTGCTACAGGTGCTGGTAGAATAGGTAATTTAACTTCAACAGTAAATCCAGGGGATTTGTATACATCTACTTTAACAAGAAATGGTACAGGAAATAATGTTACTGGAATTACCTTTACAAGTAATTAATAAAAGTTTAAAATATTTATTGCAACAAGGTATATAATTTAAGGAATAATTAGATTATGTACCTTTTGCACTAATATATATGTTTTAAAAAGTATGGCTAAAAATGTAGTTAAATCAAATATTTTTAGTGTATTTTTTAAAATTTATATTCAAGTAAAATAAGGAAGGTGGCATATATGGAAGATGTTGTTACAAGGTCTATTACTATAGGCGCTGGTGTATTTATAGCAATAATTACTATATCTGCAGTTATGACATATTATAGTGCTTCACGTGATATGGTAAGAGCAGCAGGACCTGGTGTAGATATAGCAGATTTATATAACAAAAATATAGCTCAGTCTTTAGAGAAAAATAGAATAACTGGAACTGAGGCTAAAAATATATTATATTATTATTTAGAAAACAATAATGTTCAAGTTAGTATGAACGGTAAGGCTAATATAAATAACTTAGATGGAGGAATAGATAATAGTGTTTTTAAGTCTGAAATAAGAGGAATATATCCAAATCAAAGTTATAATCTAACTAAAAGTAGGCAAGGAAATGCAACAGTTATAACAATTGTAAAGTAAAAGTAAAAGTATATAGAAATTAAAGGAGGGTAATATGGAAGATAATCTACAAAGAGTATTTACAATTTTAATATCAGTTATAATTTTTTTTATGTTACCATTATATATATCCTTTGAAAAAAAAGATGACATATCATATGGGCTAGCTCTAAAAATAACATCAAATTTTGTAAATAATGTTACAAGTAAAGGGTATATTACAAATCAAATGTATAATGAATTTGTATCTAATTTAAGCGCAACAGGGAATGTATATGATGTAAAGCTTGAGCATGTAGCTAAAAAATATTACCCTGTAATTTATCAATACAATACTACATATACAGATATAACTGGGAAAACAGATTATATTTTACATCCAGAAAGATTGAAGGAGGCACAAAATATTTTATCTTATGGATTAGCTGAAGAAAGATTTTCTGAAAAGGAGATAATAGAACCACTTGGAGGAAGAACAGCAGAAAATTTTATAAATTCGTATAAAGGCATGAATATAAAAGATATACCACTTATACCAAATATATATAATAAAGATGCAAATACATATACAATGAATGTAGGAGATGAGTTTAACGTTATAATAAAAAATACTAACGTAACAATTGCAACAGTATTATTTAATACTCTAACGTTTGGTGTAGATACAGGGAATAATACAAGAGTATATATAAATTATGGTGGAACAATAGAAAATGAAGATTACAGAGAAAACCTTATAAACATGATAGATACAACACCTGCAGCAGAACATACGGAAAATACAGGTGGAATAGTTAGTACTACTCTTCAAAAAGGAGATGCAAACGGTGATCATCTAGTAGATATAAAAGATTTAAATACTATAGAAAATTACTTGAAAGGCAAAGTAAATTTAACAGGAGCAAATTATATTGCAGCAGATTATAATAATGATGGAGTAGTAGATATAGCAGATTCAGGAGAACTTAGAAAAAAAGTAAATGAGGCTAAATTAAACATTGTGATTGCTACAGAGCGTATACCAGGAGATGCAAATGGAGATAAAATAGTAAGTTATGAAGATGCATATGTTGTACAAGGCCATGTTGCAAGGGATTTAACGTTATCAGGTATTAATTTTGAAAATGCAGATATAAACAAAGATGGAACTGTAAGTTCAGTAGATGCATTGCTTATTCAAACAAAAATAGCTGAGGGAAGATAGAGAAGGTAGGTGAGATATCTTGGATGTAATGTCTAATAAAGCTATAACAATTGCAGCAGCAATATTTGTAACGATAGTTATAACCTCTGGGATATTCTTTAGCCTGGGGCAGATACAAAAAATATATAAACATGTATATGAAACACATAATTCTATAACTGGTGAGTTTAATGAATTTGATGCTTATGAAAATACTAAAAAAACGTCAGTTGAAGTTTTAAATGCATTAAAAAAATATAGAAGCAATACAAGAGTAGTAGTTAGTGTGTCAGGAGCTTCTGGAGCAGGCGCAATTGATAAAATGCAAGCTGAGGTTAATGGTCAAAAAAACGCAGGCGCTTTAGTTGCAACATATAACGCAACAGTAGTAAGACAAAAAGATATGACTAGAATTAACTTTTCAAGATAGTAATACATAAATAAAAAGGAGGTGAAGTTATGGAAGATTCGTCTTATGAATCAATATACACAGGGGTATATATTTTTATATTTATAATAGCACTTACAGGAACTATATATTTATTTACATCAGTTGGAACATTGGCTGAGAAAGCATATGAATTTGGTAATGTGAAATCAGATAAAGCAATAATTGAAAATATACCAGTAGATAATGTAATAACATTAAGTCCATCTGAAGTAATTTCATACTATTTTAATTATGTTCAAAAAGATATGTACTCTGTTTCTTCGGCAGATAATATGACAAATAGATATAATTTAACCATAACTGGTAGACATGGTGCTTTAGCTTCAACATTAAATTATGAACAAGCAAAAGATGCAATTGGTACAGGAGAGTATGTTTTAAGATATGAATCAGAAAACGTAGATGCGAAAGGCAAAAAAATTGCAAGGGTAACAATAACACCTAAGTCTTAATACAAACTTTATATAAAAGTTAAGAAAATTAAAAGCTAGTAGATGTAAAAAAATAGTAATAATATCTAAAAATTGAGGGGGAATATAATTTTATGAAAGATAATTTAAGTGTAGTAATAACAATGATTGTATTTGTATTGTTAATAATTATATTTCCACTTTATAATTATTTTGAAAGACAAGATAACATGTCATATAATCTTGCTCTAAAAGCTACAACTAATTTTGTAGATGAAGTTTTAAATACTGGATATTTAGACAAGGCCAATTATGAAAAATATATTGATCAAATATCTGCAACCGGTAATATATATGATATACAGATAGAGGCACATAAGAAAATATTTACAAAAGATACTTTAAATGCAGCAGAGTATAATGAGCAGTTTGAAGTAGACTATAATGAAGATATATTTGAAGGCGCTAATTATTCTAAAGGAAATGATAAAACATCATCTCTAAATCGTAAAAAATTAAAAAATGATGTGTATTTTTTAAATAAAGGTGATCAACTATATGTAAAACTAAAAAATAGTAGTATGACAATGGCCGGTTCAGTATTCCAACTTATAGCGCCAGCTTCTCAAAAAGAAAGAATTGTCGTAGATTATGGTGGAATTGTAAAAAATAATACTTGGGAAACAACACTTACTAGTAATTTATTTAAAGATGATATAGCAGTAAAGTTAACAGAGGTTAAACAAGCGTATAAATTTCCAGAAGATACAAAGATAACTTTTATGGCTGAGGTAATAAATTTAGACATAAACGAAGAGAAAAACTTAAGTGATAAGCTAATAGCAAATTTACAGTTAGCTGAGGTTAAAGATTCAACTACACTTTCTGGTAAAAAAACATCTCCTACTAGGACAACCTTTATAAGTAGTGTTACAAATGAAGAAAAGCATACTAAAACTATAAAATATGAAGTGACTTTTAATTTTGAAAAAAGTGATTTAGATAAGTACTTTGATATAAATTCACCAGGCGCTTCAACAAAGAGATTTAAACTTATACTACCAGCTAATATATTGCAAGGAATTGCAAGTAAAAATAAATATGCAGAATCTGGTATTATTAATATATCAAAAGATATTGGATTAGTAGATGAGAGAATTGAAGGTCCATATAAAATAGTTTCTGGAAAATATCTTTTAGATAAAGCAGAAAATGTTAATATAGGTGACAGTATTTATTATATTGTTAGAAAAAATAAAGTATCTGATCTTCAGGGACTTAAAAATATTGCAAATCTTTCTAAATTTTCTGGAAATGTACAAATTAACGATGCATCTGATATAGGTGAATTTTATTATGAAATAAGTAATATACAAGGAAAAATTGGCGAAATTGGTTGTAATTTGTCACCTACAGTCGATATAAATACTCATTATATGTCTCCTTTTAATATAGTAGGACAGACATTTGATTATGTTGAAGGGGAGCAAAAAGTTCAAATAGCAAAAGCTGGAACATATAAACTAGAGGTTTGGGGTGCATCTGGCGGCGGCGAAAGAGATGAAAGAAAAGGCAGTAGAGCTGGAAAAGGTGGATACTCATCAGGAAATACTAAATTAAATGAAGGCGATTTGTTGTATGTGTATACAGGAGGAACTCCTGAGGCTTCTAATTGGAGTAAAGGTGGATATAACGGTGGCGGAAATGGCAATAAGAATCCTGCAAGTTCAGGTTTTAATGTAGGATTTGGCGGCGGTGGCGGAACTGATATTAGAATACTTGGAAACAGTATAAATAATAGACTAATAGTTGCTGGCGGCGGCGGTGGTTCTGATAATATTACGCGGAGAAAATGCAGGTGAAATTGATGATGGTTCTGGTGGAGACGGTGGTGGCCTATCTGGTGAAAGAGGAACTACATATAACCCTTGGGAACTGATTGGTTTAGATGACCGTATAAAGCCTGGAACTCAAAATAGTGGAAATTCAGTATTTTATGGCCAAAATGTTACTGAAGCTACAGATATAGGTGGCGGCGGTGGCGGCTACTGGGGCGGATGCGCAGGAGTTTCATTTAATAGTGGAGGCGCTGGCGGTTCAGGCTATGTTGGTGGACATTCTACATACACACTTAGTAATACTCAAACTAAAAGTGGTCTAAGATATGGAAGTGGATATGCAAAAATCACTTACGTAGGTCCTTAAATTGATTTTGGAAATAATAATTTAAAAATATAAAAAGCAGAATAAAATGTAATTAGTAAAGGGGTGAAAAATTTGAAATTAACTGACTTTGCACTAATATTTATAGGAGTAATACTCCCAATGATTATAACAGTGTATGTAAATGTATCTTTTACAATAAAAGCACAAGAGCAAGAAATGTATTATAATAAAATAATAAATTCAGCAGCTCAAGACGCAGCAAACCAAATGAAAGAAGTAGAAAACTCTGATCAAGATATAGATTATGGATATTCTGGTTCTACAGATAAAAAAGTAAGTGTAAATGCACAAGTAGCAGTAGATACATTTTTAAATTCGTTATATAATAATCTTGGCATAAAAGGAAATGCAAATGCAGAGCATTATTTGCAAATGTTCATCCCAGCAATTGCAATAATTGACTATAATGGGGTACAGGTATCATCAATAGAGACTTTTAAAGATAATAGTGGTAATGATTTAATGCAACATGCTTTAAAACCAAAAAGATACTATACATACTCGTATTCTATAAAAAAAGATGGTAGTAATAAAACTATAGAAGAAGGCGTTTTAACAGGAAATAATATTGTTTCTACACATACAATTGATTTTTCATTAGATGATTATATAGTACATAGAGGTATGTATTATGGAAATGGTGGTAGAAAAGAAAGTTATCAAGTTAAGTCTTTTTATATTGGAGACAGTATAAATAACAAAGATTTATACGATAATGATGCAGGAATTGCAACTACTATAGTAAATAATTTGAATCAAAAAAGACAGGTTGTCATAGCAGATTCGGTTATAGCAGAAATGGGATATGCAGTAAATGCAAATAATTCATATGCAAAATCTGCAGGAATTAGTTATAATTTCTCATTTCCACCAACAACTACAGCTGATATAAACTCAAGTATAGACAATATTGGAATGATGGCATTTGTACAAGGGCTATCAGTTGGAAATAAATATTTAAACTCAAAAGCTTATGGCTTGTCAAAACTTGATTTAGTTACAAGATTTTATTTGACAGCTCCTAGTGGTAATTCTAAATTTAAAACTAATTTATATCATAAGGATGTAAATTGTCCAGAGTATAGTCTTTCTATACATGAGGGTATATCACCAAGATATACAACATCTAAACAAGCGGCAGCAGCTTTAGCAGAAGCTTCACTAACAACTGGTAATGATAAAGCTAAAGTTACTACAACAATAAAAGGATTTTATCCTTGTCCAATATGTAATCCATAAGAGGAGGAATCGTTTTGAAGAATCAAAAAGATAATGTAAATGAAAAAAAGAGTGTTATTGAAAACAAATCTAATCTAGAAGATAATAGCAAAAAAAAGATAATACCATCTTATGCAAAAGAAAATAAGGTGTCAAATAAAAAGCATGGAAAACATGATAAAAATGGTTCATCTAGTGGTAAGAAAAAGATTTTTAAATCCAAACTTAGTATATTGTTTATATTACTTGGAATTCTTTGCATAGCAGCTATTGGATTTGGGGTATATGAACTAGTTTATCATTTAAAATATAAAAACTACTTTAAATATGAAGATAGTATGAAAGTATATGGCTTTGATATTATGTATGATAACAGTAGTTCAAAAACAGGGCAAAAAGTTACAAAATCAGAAGCGTTAAAAATGGCTATTGTAGCATCTCTTAATGAAAATGATATAACAAATTATATAGATAAACCAGTAGAGGACTATAAAAATGCAATATGGGTAGACTATGCTCTAAGAGCAGGTATTATAAATAAAGATGAGATAAATAAAGCTAATGCCCAAGATAAAGTAACATACGCTGAGGTTATAAGATATTTTTCAAACGCAAAATTAAAAATATTAGGAAAGACACTAGACACATCAGAGCATGCATCGCTAAAAGATTATGAAATGTATACTCCAGATGAAAAAATAGCAATAGATGATATTATTTATAATAAATTAATTGTAGAGAATACAAAAAAAATAAATGGAAAACATTACGTATTTAAAGGACAAGTAAATGAAATTATTACAAATTATGTTAATAAATATTCTACAATTGCACTTGCTGGCGAAAAATTAAACATAAATCCAGAAAAAATACCTAGTAATGCAGGGGTGTATCCATATACACTTGCAACGGTAGATAAGAGTGCATATGAAATACCATTTAATATAAACGATAATAAAACGTTTATAAATCCTAAAGAATTATATAGAAAAAATAAAGATTTATTTGCTAGTATGAAATATATATCAGAATCATATTTTAATAATATACTAAATGTAGATTATACAACTATAGATAAAGATGCTATGAAAAAAGAAATGAAAAAATATGTACTTGTAAATGATACCGATGAAAATTATCAAAAGTATGTAGATTATGTTAAAGAAAATAAAATTAAAATAGAAGGAAAAGCAACAGCACAAATTCCTGCAATATACTATGATGGATCTGTATATAAAGTAAGAATGAAACTTACATTTGAAATTAAAAATTCAAATACAAAGGAAAATCTATTATTCCAAGATTTATTACAAAGAGATAAAATAGTATATGAAAATGACAAGTATACCATATATATAGATGTAAGTATGTCAAACGCAATAGGAACTAATACTTTATATATAAGTCAAAATGCAATATATAATTTGTTATTAAACAAAGAAGATTCTGGTATTATGCAGCAGAAAGGTGGTAACTAGTATGGAAATAATAAAAAGAATAAATTCTAGAAATATTATTATCACTTTTATTATGTTTTTGTTAGCAATAGTTTTATCTAAAGATATATATGGTTATGGATTAAATTATGTAACAAAAGTAGAACCATCTGGGGATGGATATATTTTAACAATAAGAGAAGTTGTACAAGCTAGTGGACAAGCAATGAAAGAATATGAAGGAAACTCGCCTAATTGGCTTACTTCAAAGCCAGATACTACTGGAGGAAAAGGATATTTTTCAAATAAGCAATTAATACTACATACGAATGTAGTATCTAACTATTCTGGTGGTGATACTAATATATATTTTGATTCTAGTAGTACTAGCATTACTACCGATACAGCGAATTTTAACAATTTTAGTGGTCATTGGACACAGATTGCACAAAAGCAATCCGAACCTGCAAATTTTGCAAATGAAATGCGTATTAATGTAGGTGACGGTGTTGTAAGTAAAAAATGGAAAGTAACATCTGATGGCGTAAAAGTGACTGATTGGGAAGTAAGAAGTGATAAAGTAAATGAAATTATAGCTAAGTATCCAGGGAGAATAGATGAAAACGGAAATATGAATATAATTTTTTCGTTTAATGTAAGTCAAGCTGATAGTAGATATGGTAATGAGTGGTCAGGTTATGCTGGTTATCACCTTGATATGGACACTGCATGGAAGATATATTATTCAGGTGTAGGCGCTTGGAACGCAGGATTTAGAGGGTTTGTAGAAGATGAGGCTTGGAACGCATCAGATGGAGGAACTTGGAAAGCGGGAGCTTCTGCTGCAAATATGTATGATAATAATTTAGTAATACCTACCGCTGAAATGAAACCTCGTGAAGTCTACGTAAGACATTTTAATAAAAAGACAGGAGAAGTAATTCCAGTCTCAGATCCACAGCAAGTATTAATAGACAAGGCTGGTAATAGATCAAAAAAACTAGGAGATGAGAATCCAAATGCAGGTCTTTATAGTGAGTACTATAAAATAAAAATAAGCCAAAATTTAGAAGCTAGTAGATATAGGCTGTATGCACAAGATGGAAAAGAATATAAACTAATAGAAGGAAAAAGAACAACAGCAGAGAGTATTGAAAGTGCAAGAAATAATATAAACGATAGAAATAAAACAGTTAATTTTACATCAACTAGTACCACAACTCCAACAACTAATAAAGCAGATGTGACACTTATAGATTTCTATTATGATGTAGATGATGTAGTTCCGCCAACACCAGAAGTACAAACTGAGGCGTTATACAATGGTAAGATAGGAACAGACGGATGTGACACTACATATACTCCTTCAGGGGAAAATATAAAACCATATATAGTAACGCCAAAATATTATTTAAAAAATCTAAAGTATGAGATAACTCAAGATGGAAGATTTGTTTTATCAGATTTTGTAATGTATAAATTACAAGCAGGTAGATTTGCAAATAATACTTCACCAGATGAAGGAATACAAGGTAGAATAATAGGGCCGGAAAGAACAACTATATTTAATAATTTGCCAGATGGAAGAAGTAATGATTTTCCATTAGAGCTTACAAATTTAAATAACACGTTCAATGATGAGGCTATGAAACTTAAAAATACAAAATATGCAAATGTTTCATCACTTCCAACACAGGACCAAATTGATAAAGACTTAGGGGTTAAAAATAAATCAAACTATACAAATAAAGATAATTTTAAAACACAATATAATGTACCTTACGATAAATACAATGGAATAAGACAAGCTAAAGGCGCTGCTGTATACTCAGAATATAATTTGCTAAATGGTTCAGATAGCTTAGATAAAAAAGTATATGATACAGCAAATAGAAAATATGTAAATGTATATACACCGGTAACTATTGGCACTGTAAATATAAAATCAAGTGACATAATAGATCATACAACATCTGGGGCTAGTAGTAGTAATATATTACAAAAAAATGCAGATTTTACAGTCTCAGTAGGTAAAGCAGGAAATGCACAGATATATCCTAACTTAAATACTGCAAAATATATCGATTGTTATTATTTAGTATTTAATTTAGATGTGCAGTTAGTAGTACCTACAAGAGTAAGAGTTGGTAACGCGGACGTAGTAAAAGGTGTTGGAGAAATTATTGCAAAAGGCAATGCTATTAGAGTTGAAAAAAATCCAGATGGAACGGCAACTTTTACAGGAAAAGCAACAAATAATAAAACTACAGGTGATATAGTAGATCAGATATCTAGTAGTATAACGGTAATTGCTGCTTCATATAACGTACCAGACGCGGCACTTACTAATGCAATCATATCACAAGAATCAGGATATTTAGAAGGCAAAATATCATCTACTACTACAAGAAAATATATAAATAATGGCAGCATACTATATAATTGGCCAGAAAAACTTGAAAAAGATGTATGTAATTCAAAAGTTGAAAGAAAGAAAAATCACGGAGATTTTGGTACGACTTTAGAATACAAAAACATGGTACAAGATGCTTATTATTATGCAAAAACTACTGTAGTAACAGAAAATATTGGTAGAATATATGACTTTAAAGTAACAGATTGTACAGATGTAAATTTTAAAGATGTATTTAGAAAAGAATCTAGTGGGGCAGCTGTTAATGCATTAACAGGAAATGTATATTACTCTGGTGTAAAAGCATTGCAAGTGTACACAGATGATATAAATACTTTAACTAGTAGAGACAATATATATGTACCTAATAGTTCAATAAGAAAAATAATACCACTTGGACCATACAAACATGTATCAGGACAGTATATACAAGCACCAAAGATGGGATATAGAATAAGTTTTGATTTAAAGACTAGTGGAGTATATAATGCAGAAAATGCACAAACTCAAAGAAAAATAGTTGTTACACCAAGCTATTACTATATATCAAAAGATGGCTCACAGTACTCATCAAAAGTTGATTTATATTATAAAGATGAATCAGGCAAATATAAAAACTTTAAAGATAGTGGATATAAAATATCTTTCAAACCAAATGATGGATATCGCTCAATATATAACAAAGAAGCATCAGATTTAAAAACAATGTCTGATAAACTTGAGACTATAAATATAAGCAAGTCATTTGATTTAACAAAAGAGATGATGAGTTCTAGCGATAATAAATTTATACAAGCATGGTATGGAGAATTTAAGTTACCTAATTCAACAGTAGCTGTTGGTGGGTTTGGAAGCTCAATAAATAACCCATTAAAAAATGGGTATATAGGAGTTAAATTTGATTTAGTAGCAGTTAGTGGAAAAGATGGAAAAGTAAAGATTAGCTATAATCAAAATAATAGAGATAAAGATAAAAAAGAAATAACTAATACAACAGAGTGGGATTATGAAGGCTATCTTGGAATAAAATCAGGAGAAGCTGTAAGTCCATCTAATATGGCTATAATACCACTTGAAAATGCTGAATGGAAAATAACTGACCAAGCAAAATATAATGAAATAAAAGGAACTGTAGCACTATTTGATTTGGATAATAGGGCAGCAAATGATTTTGAATAATATAAATAAGGAATTGTATTTTAAAAATTAAGCAATATGTAGAGATATCTATTAATACCTCTACATATTGAAAATATAAAAACAAGAAAACAAGTTATTAATAAAATATATTTCGTGAAGTTTGGGGGTGAAACTTATGAAGAAGTTTTTAAAGATTTTTTTTATAATAATAGGTGTTATTGCAACTTTAATAATAGCATTAATAATAGGATTAAAGGTTATTTCATCAAATACGACTAATGCAGATGAATATAAAATGGGAGAAGATTTAATACCATCTCTTAAAGCTGTAGTTGGTAAAAGGCAAGTCTCTGGTATAGGTGCTTCTGTAGAAAATGGAATAACAACCAAAGAAATAAAATATAAAACAGAAACTACAGCTGGTAGTGATGTAAATAAATATATGGGTTATTTAGTTGAAAACGAAAATTTTTTTATAACAAAAAATAATGGCACTAAAGTAGAAATTAGTAAAAAATCAGTCGATTCAGGAAAAATTATAATGATGACATTTGAAAAGATAGCAAATGAATATGTATTTACTATAAAAAAAGGCGTGGGAGAGTTAAAAGTATATTAAGATACTTTTTAAAAATATAAAGAATTAAAATAAAAAGAACAGGCGTTATTTAAAACATGCCTGTTCTTTTTGAAAGCCAAAGAGTATTTACTTTTTTTATAGAAATTAACAGAAATATATTGACTTAAATTTTTGTTTATAGTATAGTATAAAGTATAGGAAATAAAAGGAATTGTTATATTTTTATATGACAATAATTGAGGTGATATGTTGGAAATTAAGGATAATAAAAACAAAGGAATAAAAGCAACAGAAGAAAATAATAATAATAATATTTTAGATAAAAGCGTAAAAGAAAATGTAGAAGATTTGCAAAAAAAATCGGTTGAAAGTGTACAACTAAATAAGGATACTAATTTAAAAAACAAAAGTACTATCGATGAAGTTTCTAACAAAAACAAACAAAAGATAGTACCTGCATATGTAAAAAAGGATAATGAAGAAAAAGATTCTAATAATAAAGATAATATTAATGGTGTATCAATAAAAAAGAAAAAGGACAAAAAAGCAAAAAAAAATATGATAATTATACCTGTTGTTATTATTTTTGCAATTGTAATGATTTTTGGAATATATAAGGTGCTAACATATTTTGGATATAAAGCATATATTCCTTTTGAAAAAGAAATTATTATGTATGGTTTTGATAAAGCGTATGATAATAGTACTGCAAATACTGGTGAGAGTATAACAAAATCAGAAGCCGTAAAAATGGCAATTGCTACTGCTTTAAATACAAATGATATTACAGGTGTTGCAAAAGAGCTTGAAAAAGAAGAATATAAAAATCAAATGTGGGTCGAATATGGACAATATATAGGAGTAATAGCAAAAGAAGAAATAAATAAAAATAATTATAAAGAGGAAGCCACATATTCTGATGTTTTAAGATATTTTACTAATGCTAAAACAAAAATACTAGACAAAAAATTAGATACTGATATAGTTCCTAACGTAAAGGATTATACATCACTAAAGCCTGATGAACAAATAGCTGTTGCAGATATGGTATATAATAAAATAGTTAGTATAAATGCAAAAAATATGAAATTAGATAAAAAAGTAATTAAAGGGCAAGTAAATGAAATAATAAAAAATTATGTTGAGAAATACAACACTATAGCGCCACAAGGTGAAAAATTAAATATTAGTGCAGATAAAATGCCAAGTAATGTAGCAGATTATCCATATACCTTAGCAAGTATTGATAAAAAGGTATATGAAATGGACAGGTTTATAAAAAACTCTAAAGATATGAAAACTCCTAAACAAGTATATGCAGGTGATAAGCAAGTATATGATCAAATAAAGTATAATGTGGAAAATTATTATAATAAATTATTAAATATAGACTATGAAACAATAGAGGCAAACAGCTTTTCTGAGAGTTTAACTGATTATTTATTACTTGGATCAAATATACAAGAAGTACAAAAATATGTAGACTATGTAAAGCAAAATAAAATAAAACTTGCAGGAACTGCTACGACTCAAATGCCTATAGTATACTACGATGGAATATACTATAGAGCAAGAGTAAAACTTGAGTTTGAAATAAAATATTCAAATACAGATAAAAATTTAATATATAACGACTTAACATACTCAATAGCTCCTAAAAATGCGGATGTAGTATACGATAAAGATAAATATTTGATATATGCGGATGTAATACTTAGTAAGTCAGGCACATCTAGTTCGTTATATTTAATGGAATCTTCAGTATATGAATGTGTATTTAGTAAATTAGATTTAGGCATAAAGATTCAAGAAAGAGAGTAGGAGAGAGTATGAGATATATGAAATTTAAAAATAATAAGTTTAAATTAAACGTTGTAGCTATTTTTTTATTAGTTATAGGATTTATAACTACACTAAATATAAGTTATTGTGCTCCGAATGGAATGCCTGATACAATTACAATAACAAGTTCTGGACCGACTGCTAAGTGGTTTTACTATGAAAATGGTGATAAAGAGGTAGTAAAAGAAGTATATGAGACAACATTTCCACATAATAATCAGACTTTAAATGCATATTGTCTTGATGAGGGTAAAATATTATGGCTAGGAGCGCATGTATTAAAGTATGAGTCACCTCTAGCAGGAAACTTGATTGCGGCATTTCCACAAATTAATGGACCTACAGGTTGGAATAATTATGGATTTACTGATGAAGAAGGTTGGGGCTATCATGCTGCAGGTCAACATTATGCATCACAATTTGCTTTATGGGATATACAACAGGGAGGTCGGCTTTATAGGCAAGCTAAAGACAAAAAGCATTATGGATAATATAGGGTTGCCAAATACCAATGTAGGTGCAAATATATTAGCAGATGCAACAAGGATTGCTAATGCTGCTAGAGCGAATCCTAGTGATGTAAATACATCAGCTGCTTCAATAGACATTCAGTTTGATAAAACAACACAAGTTCTTAATGCTGATGGAAGTAAGGTAAGAATTGGCCCATTAAAAATAAATGCAACTAATTGTACTACTGGTGTAAATGTTGAAGTAACAAATGGCGTCAATTGTACAATGGAAAGAAATGGAAATGAAATATATTTTTGGGTAAACACGGATGAGAAAAAGCCAGCAATAGATTTGAAATTTACATCTACTACTAGTGGAATTTCAGGGGGAATATATTCATATCAAGATGAGGGTGGAAAACTAGGAGATGGAACATCTAAGGTATCAAAAGAAGAGCTTCCTGCTTCACAAAGATTTTGTGCTGTATTTCCATACAATACTCCAGTATATAAAAGCTATAGTGTACCACTAGATCTACCTAAAAGAAAAGTATATGTAAAACATGTAGATGTAACTGATGTAAACATGAATGATCCAGCGCAGGTAAAAAATTTAGGTAAAACATACAAAAGTAAATTATCACTAGACAAGATAGCAAGTGATAAACAAATAGAAATGTTAAATGCTCTAGACAATCCTGGTTGGGTAAGTGATAAAATAAGAGTGTTATCTAATATAGCAATGAGTGCACCAAATGGAAGAGCGCCTGATGGATCGCCACTAAGAGATAACTATCCAGAATTTTATAGGTATAGACCGAAGAGTGTTATGCAAATATCAAGATCAACGACTTATGCATTGGCCGGCCAAAAATATGAATATAAAGGTGCAATGACAGCTAAAGGAACATCACTTTTTAGTGCTGAGAATAATATTGCTTTATCAGGAAATTTCTATGATTCAAGTACATCTTATGTAAAAACAGGAACACCTTTAAGTGGTTCTGACGATTATACAGTAGTGGTATGTTTTTATTCCAAAACAACACTACCTGAACCAATACCAGATATAAACATATTTAGCAAAGACTATTCAGCTTCTTCAACTGGTAATCCATGTGAGACTATATTCACACCGTCAAATAGGGATATACAACCATATATAACGGCACCAAAATTTTGTTTACAAAATTTAAAATATGATTTACAAGGCGATCCTACAAAACCAAATTATGGTAAATATCAGTTAACAAATTTTGTAGTAAATAAGTTAACTAATGGCGAATATAATAACAAATCTGATCCTGAAAAAAGTGCAAAAGGAAGGATTATTGGCTCAATAAATGATAGAGCTACTTTATTTGTAGGAAATGGAAATGGGGTTGTACTTAACTTAACAAAACAATTTGATGATGAGATTCAAAGTATAACAAACAACTATTATAAACTTGTAAAAGTATTACCAACTGAGGATGAAATAGAAAAAAACTTTGGTACAAAAGGGAATCAAAATATAACAAAAAGAGCTGACTTTAATAGTTGGTACAATATACCAATGAATAGATATAATGGATTAAGACAAGGTTCAGGAATAGCTACATATGTAGAATATGACGTCCTTAAAAATATCACATCTTCTGTAAAAAAGAATGTAGATACAAAAAATAAAAGATTTGTAGATGTGTATACTCCTTTACAAATGGGTAAAGTAACAGTATCCTCAGATACAATAGTTAATCACACAGAGGATAGTTCTACTAATATAAATAATGTAATACAAAAAAATGCTAATTTTGATGTAAATATTGAAAAGCCAGTAAACTCTAGTATGATTTATACAGGATTAAATACAAATGAATTCTTCTTAGATTATTATTACTTAATGTTTGATTTTGATATAATAACTACTGTCCCTACAATAATAAGAGATTTAAATACTGGAAAAGAATCAACCATTAGGGCTAATGAAAAAATAGATAGAGGTATTCCTATAAAAATAGTAAAGAGCTCAAATGGAACTACCAAATTTAGTGCTAAAGCTACCTCAGATCAACAAAATGTTGATTATATATCTAATTCATCCAATAGGTTAGTTATAGTTGGCGTATCAAAAAACATGCCGGAAACGGATTTAAATGACTATATATTACAAAAAGAAATACTAAATCAAGAAAGCAAAATATTAAAAGATACGGCGAATACAATAAATACAACTAAATATATAAATAATGCAAAAACTATAAACTGGCCAGTTGAGCTAACATCACAAAACGTATGTAATCCAAGTGAGGTTACAAAAAAAATGCATAGTGATCTTTCTGCAAAAACATCACTTACATATACAAGTATGGCACAAGATGCATACTATTTTATTAGAAATCAAGTACAAACTGATAGTATAGGAAGGGTGTACGATTTTAAAATAACAGATAGTACAGATCTAAACTTTAAGGATGTATTTAAGAAGCCAAGTTCAAATAATAAAGTAAATGATTTAACAGGAAATGTTTATTTCTCAGGAGTTAAAAGGTTAAAAATTTATACTGAAGATATAAATACAATAACAGATAGAGATGATATATATGTGCCTAATAGTTCAATAAGAAAAATAATGCCACTTGGACCATACAAACATGTATCGGGTCAATATATACAAGCACCTAAGATGGGATATAGAATAAGTTTTGATCTTAAAACAAGTGGAATGTATGATTCTAAATCAGTAAATAAAAAAGAAGACAAAAGAAGAATAGAAATAAAACCTTCATACTATTATGTATCAAAATCAGGAGAATTTAAAGATAATATAGAATTATATTATAAAGATTCAAAGGGTAAATATAAAAAGTTCAAAGATAGTGGTTATGCAATGTCATTTAAGCCAAATGATGGATATAGATATTTAGCAAGTGTTTCTGATACACCAATAACTGAGGATATGTCAAATAAATTAGAGTCATTAGATATTAGTAAAAAGTTTGAAATAACTGATAATATGATGGCATATAGTGATAATAAATTTATTCAAACTTGGTTTGGAGAATTTAAATTACCTAATTCAACTATAGCTGTTGGTAGTGGTGGTTCAATAAATAATCCATTAAAGAACGGATATATTGGAGTTAAATTTGATATCGTTTGTGTAAGTGGTACAAATGGCAAAATTAGAGTCTCATATAATATAAATGATAAAAATAAGGAAAAACAAGGACAGCAAAGTATAAATACAACAGAATGGGATTATGAAGGTTATTTAGGAATAAAAGCTGGTGAAACTGCAGACAATCAAAATCTAATGATACAATTAGAAAATGGAGAGTTTAGAATAACAAGTCAAGCGCAATACGAAAAGATTAGAGGAACAGTAGCTTTATTTGATCTAGATAATAGAGCAGCAGATGATTTTGAATAAAAAATATTTGTTTTGGAGGAATAAGATATGGCAAAAAAAAATAAAAAATCAAAACTTGCATGGCTAATTATAATAGGAGCTTTAGTGGTATTAGTAATTCTTGTAGTAATTGTTTCTTTTGTGATTAAAAAAAATAAATTTGCCACAAAAAATATAGATTCTATTGGGTCTAATGGAGAAATTCAAAATAACACTTTATATAAAACAGATCCAAATTATAATTCTAATTTTAATGCAGCTAAAAGTTTTGAAGAGGATAAGAAAAATGGAATAGGATTTGATTATCAAGGAAAAAATCATGGACAACTTATTCAAGAATTACAAGGAATAAAAAGTATAGAATATGGTGATTCAGGAAGAGTAGTAACATATAATGCAGGGTATATAGCTGTATATAGGAGAAATGGTGACAATATAGAGGTAAAAGATGATGAGATACCATATTCTTTTAAAAAAAATAAGTTGTTACAGTAAAAAATTACTATATAAAAGGAGGTGAGAGTTATCAAAAAGTTTTTAAAAGTACTTTTAATAATAGTAGCAATTGTTGCAGTACTTGCAATAATTGCGATAGTTGGAATAAAAGTTGCGGTTTCAAATACAGCTAATTCTAATGAATACAAAGTAGGAGCAGATAAAATTCCATCACTTAAAACAGTAGTAGGCAAAAAAGATGTAATAAGTACAGGAATTTCTACAGAAAATGGAGTTATAACAAAAACAATAGAGTATAAAAAGAGTGATGTATCAGATGAAGAGATGGTTGAATATATAGAATATTTAATTAGCAATGAAAAATTTAAAATATCAAAAAAATCTCGAAATTTAGTAGAACTTTGCAAGAAATCAGTAGATGATGGAGAAATTGTATTTGTAATGTTTGAAAATGGTAGTACTAGCCATTTAATTACAGTTAAAAAATGTGTAGGAACATTAAGAGATATATAACAAAATAGTTATTAAAAATTTAGTAAAATAATAAAAACAATAAAAAGTTATAAAAATAACAAAAAAATTGGACAAACAGTAATAAAAAAACAAGTCTATGAATATATATTAGTAGGTGATATATATTGAAAAATAGGCTTGTTTTTTTATACCCAATTACAGCTATCTTAATAATACTTACAGCAGTGCTTTTTTGTGTAAATATGCTAAAAAATGCAGGAATTGCTAAAAAACAAAAAGAAGAAATTGCCAAGCAAGAAGAAAGCGAAAAAGATTTAATAGAATATAAATCAAACCAAACAATAAGAGTAAAGTTTACCAAGACCGGTCAGGTAGTAGCAATGGATATGAATGATTATATAAGAGGGGTTCTTCCATCAGAGATGCCTCCATCATACAATATAGAAGCATTAAAAGCACAAGCCTTAGTTGCAAGAACATACACATATAAACGAATGGAAGACGGGGCAGAAGGCGATGAGTGTGATATATGTGATGACTATAAACATTGTCAAGCTTTTTATACAAAAGAAAAAATATTTGAAATATGGAAAGGTAGAGGATTTGATGAGGAAACTAGAAATAAATATTGGAGAAAAGTAAATGAAGCGGTAGTTGCAACACAGACTCAAGCAATAGTATATGATGGAAAATATATAAAAGCTTTTTTTCATGCAAGCAGTCCTGACGAGACAGAAAATATAGATCAAATTTGGGGAGGTGAGAAGTTACCATATTTAGTTTCAGTTAAAAGCAGTGAATCCGAAGAGTATTTAAATAGAACAAGTATTGTAGAAGAAGAGTTTTCAAGTTTTATAGAAAAACTAAAAACAAATATTAAAATATCTGAAATATTTGAAGAAGATGTTAAAAAAATTTGTATAAATGAAATCACTACAAGTGGTAGAGTTAAAAATATATTAGTAGGGCAAAATATAATAAGCGCAGAAAAACTAAGAGTAATATATGGACTTAAATCAACAAAATTTACTATTGAAATAAAAGACAAAAGTATAGTTTTTCATGTTACTGGTAATGGACATGGAATAGGACTTAGTCAAGTCGGCGCAGATACTTTGGCAAACCAAGGACAAAATTATGAACAAATTATAAAACATTACTATAAGGGTGTAGATATAAAAACATTTAAGTAGTTTTGAAATTTATAACAAAAAACATAAGGAGAAGATAAAATGAAAATAAAAATAAAAAACATATTTGAAAAAAAAAGAGAAGTAAAATATATAAAAAATAATATACAAAATTTGGCAAATCAAAAAAATAAGCAAAATAAAAGAATGGGCTCAGAATTTGTTTTAAAGAAAAACCAAAGTGATACTGAAGAAGTACCAACAAGTAGTAAATTAAGCTCTAAATCAAGAAGTAATGGGCCTATAAAAAGCAATTTAGGAGTAAAGAAAATTTATTTTGGTGATGGAAAAAAAGTAAAGAAAAACATGAGAGTAAAACTTGTGAAAAATAGATGTATAGTTAAAGTTTTAGAAGAAAATTTAGACTGCTCATGCGGTAGTAAAAAAAGTGATATGAAAAGAAAAAGGAAGGGGAATAAAAATGTTGATTTTAAAAAGAGTTGTTTAAAAAACTTGTTTTTAAACAAAAATAGGATTTCTAAGAGTTACTATTTATTGCTAATAGCAATGGTTATATTAGGTGGTACAAGTGTTGTAATTGCAACTAAAGCATATAATCTTTTTGAAAAAGAAAATTATTTGACCTATGCTAGTACAAAAGATATACCTGTATCTAGTAATATAGATACTACTATACAAAGTCCAAATGCTCCTGTAGAAAGTAGTAGTGAGGTAAATAATAAAGATACAAAAAATATAGCAAAAACAAATGAAACAAAAGTAATTGCAAGAAAAGAAGATGCTAAAGTAAAAACAGTTCCAATAAAAATTAAAGAGGCACCAAAGATACAACCACTAAAATTTTCAAAACCAATTCAAGGTGAAGTACAAAAAATTTATTCAATAGATAAAGTAATATATTCTAAAACATTAGAACTTTGGAAAACACACGATGGAATTGATATAAAAGGAGAGATTGGACAAAATGTAAAAGCTATTGAAAAAGGAATTGTTCAAAAAGTATATGAAGATTCTTTTTATGGAACTACGGTAGTAATTGATCATGGTCAAGGATATAAAAGTAGTTATTCTAATCTAGCAAATGCTACAAATGTAAGTCAAAAGCAAAATGTTGTTAAAGGTCAAATATTAGGAAAAATATCAAATACTGCAATAGGTGAAATAAAAGATGAACCCCATCTACATTTTATGCTTTATAAAAATAATCAAATAATAGATCCTTCAAGTATATTTAATTAAAATATGTTTATAATATAAAAAGCAAAAAGCAAAAAATAAACCGAATTTAGACAAAAAGTATTAAAATTTGAGCATAAATTTAGTTGATTTGAATAAAATATTAATATAACTTAAGTTTTAAGAAAATGTATAAATATAAATACGAATATAAAAAAGGGGAGAGTAATTTGATAGATATTGAGGAAAGAGCAAAAATACTTGCTACATATATAATTGAAACAAAAAGTACTGTAAGAGCAACTGCTAGAAAGTTTAATATTAGCAAATCAACTGTACATAAAGATATAGCGCAAAGATTAGAAAAGGTTAATCCGTCTCTTGCAATTGAGGCAAAAAAAGTTTTACAAATAAATAAATCACAAAGACATATAAGGGGTGGTCTTGCTACAAAAATGAAATATGAGCATGAGCATGAACGTGAATATGAACGTGAGCATGAAAAAATTTGTTAAGGTAAATATTATTTTAAAAAAATGTGAAAAGATTGAATAAATTTGACAAGTTTTATCTAATTTATTGCATTTGCAATAGAAATGTAATATAATTGTAACAGAAAGAAAACGGAGGAAAAAATAGTGTTATTTGGACAAGATATTGGAATAGATTTAGGAACAGCAACTATACTTGTATATGTAAAAGGAAAAGGTATAGTTTTAAGAGAACCATCTGTTGTAGCTATAGATAAGAATACAAATGAAGTTTTAGCAGTTGGACAAGAAGCAAGAAAAATGCTTGGTAGAACACCAGGTAATATTATTGCGATTAGACCATTAAAAGATGGAGTAATATCTGATTATACAATCACAGAAAAAATGCTTAAGTATTTTATTGGTAAAGTCTGTGGTAAATTTGTATTTTCTCCGAGAATAATGATTTGTGTTCCATCATGTGTAACTGAGGTTGAAAAAAAGGCAGTAATAGATGCGGCAACTCATGCAGGAGCAAGGAAAGTTTATCTTATAGAAGAACCAATTGCCGCAGCAATTGGTGCAGGGATAGATATTGGAAAACCATATGGGAGTATGATTTTAGATATTGGTGGTGGAACAGCAGATATTGCTGTAATATCACTTGGTGGGCCTGTAAAAAGTAGGTCACTTAAGATTGCTGGAGATAAGTTTGATGAGGCAATAATTCGTTATATAAAGAAAAAACGTAATATTATAATTGGAGAAAGAACAGCCGAAGATATAAAGATAAATATAGGTTGTATGTATCCAAAAACTGTAGTTGAGCATATGAGTGTAAAAGGAAGAGATCTTGCAACAGGTCTTCCGGTAGAAATAGAACTAACATCAGAGGAAATGTATGAAGCACTAAAACCTTGTGCTGAGCAAATTGTAGATGGTGTACATGCAGTATTAGAAGAGACTCCACCAGAACTTTCAGCAGATATATCAGAGAGAGGTATATACATAACTGGAGGCGGAGGATTAATCGATGGACTTGAAAAGTTAATAGAGGAACGAACTGGAATACCAGTTATGGTCGCAGAGGATGCGGTTTCGTGCGTTGCAATGGGTACGGGTAAAGCATTAAATCATATTGAGTTATTACAATCTGGAAATGCAGTAAAAATAAAGAAATTTTAAAAATAAAAAACGTGAGTTATTCACGTTTTTTTAGTTTAGAGCCATAGATTATATATTAAAATAGTATTTAAAAATTATAAATACTAAATGTTTAACTTTTTATCTTTTTTATAACAGGTCAACGAATTATTTTTTATAAAGCTAGCCCAAGAGTGTAGACAAATATCTAAAAAAAGAGTATAATGTAGATATCTTAAAAAGAGGTTTTGGAGGAAGCATGAAAAAAGTAGTAAAAGATGTGTTTTTTAATTGTTTGGATCAAAGTAGTAAATTTTGTGATGCGTGTGTTGAAGAAGTTAAATTTTCAAAAAAGCTTAATGCTGTTATTATAAAAACAACAAGTGATAATGATATATCGTTATTTGAACTTGAAGAATTTGAGAAAAGAGCATGTAAAGCCTATGATCTAAAAAGTTTTAAAATAGATTATGAATATACAGGGAAAAAGAGAGAATTAGATGTAGTAGATATACAAAATATAATTGCAAATGTAAATAAAAAATATGTATATGCTCAAGATATATTTGAAAATTGTAAGATAGATATTGAAAAATCTCAAATGCAAATAAATATAGTACTAATAAAACCTTATGCAGGATTTTTGAATATAAAAAAGATAGATGTATACATTGCTAAGTGTTTGCAAGTAGAATATGGTTTAAAGTATAGCATATGTATAACAGAAGAAAAAAGTGCTAAAGCCAGTGTTGGAGATGGATTAACAAGAGTAAAACTTGAAAATATACCGATTTCTAAAAGAGCTCAAAACTTTGTGGAAAATGTTCAAAGCTCTGATAAAAGAAATGCGAATGTGAATAAATCAAGTAGTGCTCAAGGTGGAAATAAAGAAAATTATTTTAAAAGACCGCCTATGTCTGAAGAAGAAAAAGAAGATGCTAGAAAAATAGGGAGTCCTCAACCAGAAAATGTCTTGTATGGTGTAAATATTTCTACGACTGAACGTATAAAAGTGCAAGATGTTACAACTAATCAAGATAGAGTATGTATATCTGGATGTATATTTCAAATAGATGCAAGAGAATTAAAAAGTGGTAAAATGTTAGTATCTTTAGATGTAACAGACTATACAAGTACAATAACTTGTAAAATGTTTTTAGACAAAAAAAGATATAGTGATGTAAAACCCAAATTAAACAAAGGTGAATATATTGATTTACAAGGTAGACCACAATTTGATACTTACTCAAAAGAAATAACTATAATGATACAAAACATAATAAAAGGTGAAAAAGTAGAAGCAAAGAAAGATAATGCAAATGAAAAAAGAGTAGAGTTACATATGCATACTCAAATGAGTGCAATGGACGCTATTACCCCTGTATCAACTATTGTAAATCAGGCCATAAAATGGGGACATAAGGCTGTAGCTATAACAGATCATGGCGTAGTACAGTCATTTCCAGAAGCTCATGGAACTATAATGAAAGCCTTTAGTTCTTTGGTAAAAAAAGAAAAAGGATATCCTACTACACAAGAAGTTCTTGATGTAGCACCTACTAAAGTTATATATGGGGTAGAGGGATATCTTACTCAAGATATTGAACCTGAATCTACAAAGAGCGATACTTTTTGTGTATTTGATTTAGAAACAACGGGATTTAATCCAAAGTACGACAAGATAACAGAAGTTGCTGTAGCAAAAGTAAGAGATGGAAAAATAGTAGATGAGTTTACAACATTTGTAAACCCTGAAAGGCCAATACCTCTTCCAGTTCAACAACTTACTCATATAACAGAAGACATGGTAAAAAATGCACCAACAGTTGATAAAATGTTACCTAAATTTTTAGAGTTTACAAAAGGTTCTATACTTGTAGCACATAACTCTAAGTTTGATATGAGTTTTATAAAGCATTATGCAGACGAAGAAAAATTAGAGGTCTGCAATGGGGTTATAGATACACTTACAATTGCAAGGGAACTATATCCAAATTTTGAAAATCATAAACTTGGAACTATAGCTCAAGAGTTGGGAGTGAGTTTAGAGGGGGCACATAGAGCAATAAATGATGTAAGGGCTACTGTAGAAATATTTTTGCAAATGAGTAAAGATGCTCAAAAAAAAAATGTAGAAATATATGATTATATGTATACAAATTTAGAAGAAGAGGCAAAAAAATTGCCATATTATCATATAATAATCCTTGCTAAAAACTATGAAGGGTTAAAAAATCTATATAAATTAATATCTTATTCACATTTAAGGTATTTTAATAAAAGACCAAGAATACCAAGATCTTTATTAAATAGGTACAAAGAAGGCTTGATTATAGGTTCTGCTTGTGAGAGAGGAGAACTTTATCAAAGCATATACAATAAAGAGTCGCCAGAAAAAATAGAAAAAATAGCGAACTTTTATGACTATTTAGAAGTACAACCTCTTGGCAATAATCAATTTTATTTAGATAAAGGTATGCTTAGCTCAAAAGAGGAATTAATAAATATAAATAAAGAAATAATTAACTTGGGTGAAAAATTAAATAAAACTGTAGTTGCAACTTGTGATACCCATTTTTTAAATCCGGAAGATGAAATATATAGAAGAATATTAATGGCTGGTCAAGGCTATGACGATGCGGATAAACAAGCTCCATTATACTATAGGACAACAGAGGAAATGCTTGAAGAGTTTGATTATCTAACACCCGAAAAAGCATATGAGCTAGTAGTTACAAATACCAATAAAGTTGCTGATTGGTGTGATAGAATAAGTCCAATATCTGATGAAAAATGTCCACCTCATATTGATGGTTGTGAAAAAGAAATAGAAAATATTGCTATGACTAAAGCAAAAGAGCTATATGGTGATTCTCTACCCGATATAGTTCAAAAAAGATTAGAAAAAGAGTTAGAGTCTATTATAAAGAATGGATTTTCGGTTATGTACATAATAGCACAAAAATTAGTTTGGAAATCAAATGAAGATGGATATTTGGTTGGCTCAAGAGGATCTGTTGGTTCGTCTTTTGTAGCGAATATGACAGGTATTACAGAGGTTAATTCACTTCAACCTCATTACAGGTGTAAAAAATGTAAGTATTCTGATTTTTCTGATTTTGGAGTTAAAAACGGATTTGATTTGCCAGATAAAAAATGTCCTAAATGCGGAGAAGCTCTTGTAAAAGATGGAATGGATATTCCTTTTGAAACATTTCTTGGATTTAATGGTGATAAAGAGCCAGATATTGATTTAAATTTCTCTGGTGAATATCAAGCAAAAGCACATAAATATACAGAAGTGATTTTTGGAAAAGGAACAACATACAAAGCAGGGACAATTGGAACAATTGCAGATAAAACAGCATATGGTTTTGTAATGAAGTATTTTGAATCAAAACAAAAAACGCTTCCAGCTGCAGAAATAAATAGATTATCTAAAGGATGCACGGGGATAAAAAGAACATCAGGGCAACATCCTGGAGGGATTATCGTTGTACCTAAAGGAAGAGAAATTTATGAGTTTTGTCCTGTACAACATCCAGCAGATGACCCTCGTTCGAGTATTATAACAACACATTTTGATTATCACTCAATTGATAAAAATTTATTAAAACTTGATATACTAGGACATGATGATCCTACTATGATTAGAATGCTTCAAGATATAACAGGAGTTGAACCAATATCAATTCCACTTGATGATAAAGAAACAATGTCTATATTTTCATGCACCGATGCATTAGGTGTTACTGCAGAGCAAATAAATTCTGAAGTGGGTACTTTTGGAGTCCCAGAGTTTGGTACAAAATTTGTAAGAGGCATGCTTGTGGATACAAGACCTACTACTTTTGAGGAACTACTTAGAATATCTGGGCTATCCCATGGTACAGATGTGTGGCTAAACAATGCACAAACTCTTATACAAGAGGGAACAATTACTTTAAGTGAGGCGATATGTACAAGGGATGATATAATGACTTATCTAATAAAGAAAGGCCTTCCACCAAATCCATCATTTAAGATAATGGAATGTGTACGTAAAGGTAAGGGGCTAACAGAAGAACAAGAAGGGCTTATGAGAGAATATAGTGTGCCGGATTGGTATATAGGCTCTTGTAAAAAAATAAAATATATGTTTCCAAAAGCACATGCTGCAGCATATGTAACAATGGCATTTAGAATAGCATGGTTTAAAGTCCATATTCCAATTGCATATTATGCTTCGTTTTTTTCAATTAGAGCAGATGAGTTTGAGAGTGAATCAATGATACATGGGAAAGAAAAAGTAAAATTAAGAATGAAAGAGTTAGATATGCAAGGGAATACAATATCACAAAAAGATAAAAATATGTATCCGATTTTAGAACTTGTTTTAGAGATGTATGAAAGAGGCATTAAATTTTTACCGGTAGATATTTATATATCTGATTCAAAGAAATTTTTAGTTGAAAAAGAAGGTATAAGGCCGCCACTTTCTTCCCTTAGTGGGTTTGGAGAAGTTGATGCGGAAAAATTAGTAGAGGCAAGAAAAAAAGGAAAATTTACTTCTATAGAGCAGATGTCTATTGCTTCAAAGCTTGGAAAAGTTGCAGTAGAAACATTACGCGTTGAGGGATGTCTTGCTGGCATGCCACGTTCTGAGCAGATGGATATGTTTGATTTGCTTGGATAGAGTAGATTAAAAAAGAGTTATTAGTTATTAGTTATAGTATATAGTTAAATATATATTATAACTAATTTTTTAATATAATATTGTGTAAATCGTTATTATATGATAAAATAATAATTAGTAAAATAAATAAATAAATAAGTATGTAATATAATTATACAAAAATTGTATGAAAGTCGTACGATATGGAAGGTTGATGTAGATGAAAATAAATAAAAGTAGGGGGATATCTCTTATTGTACTTGTTATAACTATAATTGTTATAATAATTCTTGCAGCTGCAGTGATTTTAACACTAAATAAAAATAATCCGCTAGAGAATGCAAACGAGGCAACTGTTAAAAGTGATTTAAAGAATTTTCAAGAACAGCTAGCTATGTATGCACAACAAAAAAGCGCTGAGACTTTAGGTGAATTTCAATTAGATAGTTTAAACGCAAGTGAAACAAGACTTGCATATAACACTCAAAAAGAAGGCGAAAAAGGAACAATATACGATATTATTCCGGATGCAAATAAAAGATATCAAGGTCAGCTTGAAATAGTACATGGTAAGTTAGTATTTTCAAGTAAACAAATTAAGCAACTTACTTGGGTAAGTGAGATAGGAATAGATATAGATGCTTTTGAGATAGAAAATGGTGTTTTAAAATCTGCGAATGCAACGTTATTATTACTAGAAAATAATGGCACTCTAAACATTCCTGGGAATGTTTGGGCAATAGATAGTGGTGCATTTCACGATATACCAAATCTAAAAAAAGTAGTAATACCGTCTACTGTAAAAGAGATAAGAGATCATGCTTTTTCAAATAATGCTTCACTTGAAAGTGTAATTATAGAAAATGGTGTAGAAAAAATAGGAGCATTTGCTTTTTCAGTATGCCCTAAAATAGAGACTATAAGTATACCTGATAGTGTAACGTTAATTGGAAATAGTTGCTTTATGTACTGCACATCACTTTCAAACCTTAAAATATCAAAAAATATCAAAAAAATAGAGTATAGAACATTTTCTGGTTGTAGTAGTTTAAAGAATATAATTATACCTGATAAAGTAGAATATTTTGATCCGATTGCTATAGAGTATTGCAGTAAAATCACTACTTTAAATATACCTGCAAATGTGAGTGTAATTACTAATGCATTTACAAATACTCCTAGTCTTAAGTCTTTAACAATAGATCCAAATAATAAAAACTATTGTTGTGAGAATGGAGTTTTGTATAATAAAGAAAAAACTTATTTATATTCAGTACTTACAAACGTTACTAATATAGATATACCAAATACTGTAGTAGAAATAGGCAGTTCAGCTTTTGGAATAGGCTCTATAAAAAAATTACATATATCTGCAAGTGTAGCAAAGTTAAATGGTATATCATTTCCTATTCAAAAGCTAGAGAGTTTAACTATAGACCCTGCTAACCCATATTATACTGCGGATAATTTAGCAGTGTATACTAAAGATATGTGTAATATAATAAAATTTTTTGGGAATGCAGATAATTTTACAATACCACAAGGCGTTAAAGTTATTGATTCTTATTGCTTTTATGGTAGTGGACTACGTGATATAACTTTACCAGATTCTATTGAAACAATAGGTGGTTGGGCATTTACTGGGCTTGGATTACCAAAGCTTATTATACCAAAAAATGTTAGGTCTATAAGTAATGCTAGCCTCTTTGGTGCTATTTCATATAAAGTAGTTGAGGATAACCCATATATTAAAGACTTTAATGGTAATATGATCCTTAGTAAAGATGGAAGTATACTTTATTGTGTTAATAGTTCAGCTTCATCTATTACTGTTCCAAGTAGCGTTATAGATATTGCAAGTGGTGCGTTTTACTCTCAAGGTGTAAAAGAAGTTATAATTCCAATGGGTGTTAAAACTATTGGTGGAGGCGCGTTTGATGCTTGCTCAAACTTAATTAAAATTAATATTCCAAGTAGTATGGTAACGATTAATAGCGGTGCATTTTCAAGATGTGAGAGCTTAAAGACTATTGATGTAGATGCTACAAAAGGTAAAATTGCGGGTGCTCCGTGGGCTGCTCCAGGAGGGGATAGAGTAGTAGTGTGGAAATAAAAAAGTGCTAGGCAAATAGCTACAAATAGATATATTTAAGCAATAAAAAGAGATACTATAATTTTTATATTATAGTATCTCTTGTTTTTCTTTTTTCTTTTTCTCTTTTTTCTCTTGTTTTTCTTCTTTTTTCTTTATTTGTTTATTATAAATATGCTATTTTAAAAGAATGTTTATAATGTTTAGAATTATTCTTTTTTATCATCCTTTTTAAGTTCTAATTCTTTTTTTGTAGTTATAATATTTAATACAAAGTATCCAAGTATTGATATAACTGTGACCATAGTAACAATTATAGCATTACTTCCAAAAAATCCACCAGTTACAGGTAATTTTTTAGATTCATTATATACGGTTTTTTCAACTAATTGATTATCATTTTGTATTTCAAAAGAATATTCTTTGTTATCTATTATATATTTATCAGGAGCCTTTGTTTCTTTATAGAAGTATTTTCCTTTAGTTAAATTTTCTATTTTAGCAACTCCGTTATCGTTAGTTATTATTGTTCCAATAACTTGTTTTTGTTCATTTAATATATCAAATGTAACGCCTGCTATTGGAGTTTTTGTTCCTTTATCTAGTTTTAAAATTTTAATTCCTCCAACAAGTTTTTTATTTATTACAGTTTTTTTGATTAATTGATTATTTTCTTGTATGTTAAAACTGTATTCATGAGTATCCATAACAAGGTTTGCAGGAGCCTCTATTTCTTTGTAGTAGTATTTTCCATAAACTAAATCTTTTGTAGTAGCAATACCGTCTTTGTTAGTAATTATTGTATCAATAACTTGTTTTTTATCATTTAAGATATTAAATTTCACTCCTTCTATAGGGTTATCATAATTATCTAGTTTAAGTATTTCAAGTTTTCCTCTAAGAAAATTATTAACAATATCTTTAATAACTACATCATTATCTTTTTCAACTACAAATTCATGTTTTGTAGTATCTATTACAATACCTTCTGGTGCAGATATTTCTTTATAGAAGTATTTTCCTTTTTGTAATTCTTTAGATATAGCAATACCATCTTTATTTGTAGTGATAGTATCTATTAGTTTATCATTTGCATCAAGTATTTGGAATTTAACACCCATAAGAGGAGTTTTATTCTCATCTACTTTTATTATTTTAAGAGATCCTTTTACAAGTTTGTTTATTACAGTCTTTTTAATTATCTGATTATCTTTTGTAATGTTAAATGCATATTCAGAGGCATCTATAACAACATTTGCTGGAGCTTCAATTTCTTTATAGTAATATTTTCCGTAAGATAAATTATCGCTAGTAGCAATACCGTCTTTGTTTGTAACTATAGTTGCTATAACTTTTTTATCTTTGTCTAAAATATTGAATTTAACATCCATTAGTGGAACTTTATTCTCGTCTACTTTTAGTATTTCAAGTTTGCCTTTTACAAGTTTATTTTCAATATTTTTAATAACTAAATCATTATCTTTTTCAACTATAAATTCATGTTTTGTAGTATCTATTACAATACCTTCTGGTGCAGATATTTCTTTATAGAAGTATTTTCCTTTTTGTAATTCTTTAGATATAGCAATACCATCTTTATTTGTAGTGATAGTATCTATTAGTTTATCATTTGCATCAAGTATTTGGAATTTAACACCCATAAGAGGAGTTTTATTCTCATCTACTTTTATTATTTTAAGAGATCCTTTTACAAATTTATTAGTTATAGTCTTTTTGATTATTTGGTTATCTTTTGTAATACTAAACTCATATTCAGAAGTATCCATAACTATATTTGCAGGAGCTTCTACTTCTTTGTAGTAATATTTTCCATATACTAATTTACCAGTAGTAGCAATACCTTTATCGTTTGTTACAATAGTTGCAATAATTTCTTTATTTTCATTTAAGATATTAAACTTAACGTCTTTAATTGGATTTTTATTTTCATCTAGTTTAAGTATTTCAAGGCTACCTTTTTTATAGTTATTAACCATATTTTTGATAACAACTTGGCTATCAGTTTCAACTATAAACTCATGTCTTGTGGTATCTATTATAATACCTTCGGGTGCAGATATTTCTTGGTAAAAGTATTTACCTTTTTGCATTTTATCAGACTGAGCTACACCTTGATTGTTTGTAGTAATTGTCTCTATTTTTTTACCGTCTGCATTGTAAATGTTGAAACTAACATTTTCAAGAGGAACTTTATTTTCATCTACTTTAATTATTCTTAAAGCACCTTTTACAAATTTATTAGTTATAGTCTTTTTGATTATTTGATTATTTTGTGTAATACTAAATGGGTATTTATTTGAGTCTATAACAAAGTTTTCAGGAGCTTCAATTTCTTTGTAGAAGTAGTTTCCGTAAGCTAATTTATCAGTAGTAGCAATACCTTTATCGTTTGTTATAATAGTTGCTATTACACTATTATTTTCATTTAGTATTTCAAATTTTACATTTTTGATAGGTTTTTTATTTTCATCTAATTTAAGTATTTCAAGTTGTCCTTTTTTGTAATTATTTATTATGTTTTTAATAATTACATCATTATCTTTTTCAACTATAAATTCATGTTTTGTTGTATCTATTACAATACCTTCAGGTGCAGATATTTCTTGGTAGAAGTATTTACCCTTTTGAATTTCTTTAGATACAGCAATACCATCTTTATTTGTAGTTATAGTATCTATTGTATTTCCATTTTTGTCATAGATATTAAATTTTACACCTTCAAGTGGAACTTTATTCTCATCTACTTTTATTATTTTAAGAGTTCCTTTTACAAGTTTATTTACTATGTTTTTAGTAACTACTTCGTTTTGTGAAGATATCTTAAACTCATATGTATTTGTGTCCATAACAACATTTTCAGGTGCCTCAATTTCTTTATAGTAATAAGTTCCTTTAACCAATGCCTTAGATGTAGCAATTCCGTTTGTTCCTGTAGTTATAGTGTCTACTACATTTTTAGAGCTATCTAATATTTGGAATTTTACATTTGCTAGGGGTGCTTTATCAGAGTTAGTCTTTACTATTTTAAGACTTCCTTTTATAAGGATATTTTCTATATTTTTAGTAATTACTTCGTTTTGTGAAGATATCTTAAACTCATATGTGTTTGTATCCATAACAACATTTTCAGGTGCCTCAATTTCTTTATAGTAATAAGTTCCTTTAACCAATGCCTTAGATGTAGCAATTCCGTCTGCTCCGGTAGTTATAGTCTCAATTACTTTTTTAGAGCTATCTAATATTTGGAATTTTACATTTGCTAATGGTGTTTTATCTGAATCTGTTTTTACTATTTTTAAATTACCCTTTATTGTTTTATTAGTTATATGTTTTACTACAACATCTTTTGACGTTGATTTAAATTCATATTTATTAGTATCTATTACAACATAGTCTGGTGCTGAAATTTCGCTATAGTAGTATGTTCCGCTAGGTAGGTTGTTAAGAGTTGCAATACCATCAGATCCTGTAGTTATTTTAGTTAAAGGTCTTTTATCTTCGTTATATATTTGGAAAGTAACGCCTGGTAAAGCTTCTCCTGAATCAGCTGTTTTTATTATTTTTAAACCGCCATTAATTTTTTGATTTACACAATTAACAGTAGTTGTTTTTCCTGCTTCTACTACAACATTTATTGGATCTTTTGACATTATATACTCATCTGGTGCTGATATTTCTGTTAGAGTATATGTTCCAACTGCAATATTTGAAAATTTAACCATTCCATCTGCTCCAGATGTTTCTTTTGCTACAACGCTACCTTTAGAGTCTTTTAATTCAAATACAACTCCTGGTATTTTGTTGTTACTTTGGTCTACTTTTAACAATTGTACATTACCATTTAATCCATTCCAATTAACACCAACATTTGTTTTTAGAGTTATTGGCTCACGACTAAGTATTGAGTAATCTTGGTTTGCTGGGTTTGTGTCACCATATTTACATCCTAGTAATTTGTCGCCATCAGCAGTTGCATTTAGAGTAAGACTTCCTGAATGCTCAGCATCACTTAGTCTTACAAATATATTTTCATTTACTGCAAATGTGCTTTTTGGGTTTCCTGATGCATCAGTAGTCATTGCAGAAGCGGGTGCTCCTGAAAGAGACGTATTTATACTTGATACATTTGCTTGTGAAACATTTACTTGATAAGGTCCAGCAACAATTTGATTGCCAGTATGTGATAACTTTGCTCCATTTCCAGTGATATTTATTGTAGGATTTGCAATGTAACCACCTCTTGCTTTAGCTACTAGTCTCTTTGCTGCGGCTATTGCATTTGCAGCGTGAGTTTCATATCCAGCATTTCCACTTAAAGCTGAAAAATCAAATACAGCTGTAGATTTTGTATTCTCACCAGTTTCTTGTGATATTTGCCACAAAGCAAGCTGTGTAGCAGTATGTGCTTCACTATTGCTTGAAAGCCCCATTGACGCTGGACTTGAATTTGGATAACCATATACAAGAACTGCGGTTGATTGTGGTGATAGTTTATTTTTAAATGATAGTACACCTGATGGTGACAATCTACCATAATCCATACAGTATGCATTAGCTCCACCAAGTGTTGCATCATATATACCTGTACTGTAGTCATAATTACTATCATATACTGGATTTATTTTTCCACCTGGATTAAAGTTTAGCGAACCTGCGGCTGCAAAAAGTCCTGTAAGTGGTTCAAGTTGAACAGCCATCATAGATGTGAGTGCAACTATACTTAGAACTTTCATTTTAAAATTTTTAATTTTATTTGTTAGCTTCATTTTTTATTCCTCCAAAACCATATATGTTTTTACATTTATATATATATTATATGACATAAAAGGTAATAAGTCAAGAACTTTTACTGAATTGTTACAAAAACATTACAAAAAAACGCTAAAAACGAAACAAACGCTATATGACGGTGTAAACACGGCAGGTAATAGACATAAAAGATAACGAAGAAGGATGAAAATTATAGGACTACAAAGTCAAATTTAAGATAATTAAATAGATAAAAAAGGAGTCTGCAACAATACCGGATAAGAAATCAAAAGAATTATTAAATGGTTTAAATTTCATAGAAAAATGCAAAGGAATATTTCTGTAATGTAACGGTAAAG
>JAVXNL010000003.1:40338-48079 GCA_036645795.1 Clostridia bacterium | reverse complement strand
ATTATGTTCAAAATATAGTATTTTGAACATAATTAATAATTACCAAACTAAATTTGGCATTAAATAAATGTTGTGAGTGTATATATTATTTTAAATCCAATATTAAAATTCTCATTCTGAAGTTATTGAAGTTTCTAAAACCAAAAGATATTCTTTTAAGTACTTTAATTAGATTGTTTTTTCCTTCAACAAGACCGTTAGAAATATTATATTTAAAGTAATTAGATATATTTTATGCCAATCCCTTAAAGTTTTAGAACAAAACTTAAATTGTTTAATAGTGGAAGATTCAGCGGCACATATCCATTCTCTGAATAATTGTTAATGTCAATATAAAAATATTTGAATTTCCTAGTTTATTACAAGTATCAATTACTTTATAGTATTCTTGCTGATTTTTTTTAATTAAGTTTTCTATTGGAATATATCCAAAAATGTCTTTCCAACTCGAAAGGATAGCAGTTTGCCATAATCTAGCAGTTCTACCATTTCCGTCGGAGAAAGGATGTATAAATAAAAACTCATAATAAAAAACAGCTGAAAGAATTAATGGATTCACATTATTTTTTTCTTTATTAATCCAATCAAAAAGCTGTCCCATAAGTTCTGGCACTAATTTTTCAGAAGGAGCAGTAAAAACATATTTATCTCCCTCATAAACATCTTCTCCATACTTTAAACCTCCATTTATTTTAATTATATTTATTTTCTATCATCCAATTATCGTAGTCTTGTTTTAATTCCTCATTAAACCAAATATAAAAAGCTCTCGAAAAAGTTGTGATAAGGCTATTTTATTATTTTAATCTCCTACTACAAAAACGTTATTTGTGATAAATTTTACTTTTTATATAAAATTGCTTGGCGAATATAAAATGAATTTATATAATGACAATACAATCAAGTATTATAAAATTTCTCACGATATGATTTTATAATACTACAAACCTATAAAGTTGTCAAGGAATGGAGGGATATTTATGCTAAACACAACAGAATTAGGGATTACTAATCAACCTTAATAATAAAAATCTGTGTATAACTCACAAACAAACCTTTATTTATGGACATATGTTATACACCCCTTATTTGGCGTCTCCTACTTGTATTTCGTCATACAAGTTTTCAAGTATCATAAAGTCTTCAGTAGGGTTATCATTTTTATCTAAATAATCAGTCATAACCATATCTACATTTATTAATAATTCTCTTTTACTTTTAACATTATAATTTATAGAATATTTTTTCAATAATTCTATTTGCTCCTTACTTAAATTCATAATTTCTCCTACTGAAATGGGTTTACCTGTATTAAATTTCCTGCTTGAGGGTTAACAGATACAATATTCTTTACCCCGTATATTTTTATACTTTTTTCTAATGTTTTAAAACGTTTAGATGTGGTAAGTGTATTTTTAATTTCTTCTATTCCTACACCATTTCTTTTTTGCTCAACACTACCAAAAACTCTATCTATAAAATGATATGAGTGAGTGTTTATTTTCACATTATTAACCTCAATACCGTGTAAGTTATCTGATATATTTTTATCCATATCGCTATATAATTTAAAATCAATTAAAGGGTCTAAATTTCCATTATCAATGACTTTATCATAATGTCCTTTTAAAGAATATTGATGTTTCGACTCATTCCATTCAATACTATTATACTTCATTTTTTGAAAATTAACAAATGTGCCAACATTTTTAGTTCCTAATCGAGTACTACATCTATTATATTGCTCTTTATCGTTAGCTTTGTTTTTGACCATGTTGTAAGATTTATCAACATCTAAACCGGTATCTTTAGCATAGTTTTTATAAACTCTTGCTATTTCAATATCGATATTACAATATACTTGATTATATATCTTTGTTTTGTATTGTAAATATTTGACCGTCAGTTATACTTTTTTTCCTACTGAGTATACAATGCTTTAAACCTAAAATATTTACAGCATTGACTTATTTACTACTTTTTTATTGTGTCTTATTCATTTGTTTTTTATTAATTACAACTTATTACTTTTTCCTATTACTATAGTTGTAACTAAACATGTCCAGCTTGAATATATTATTGTAGAAGGGTTTTTCCTTTCTATAATAAAAAACTTTGAAGGAGTGATTTTTATGCCAAATGTATCTGGTTTAGTTGCATATAACAATGCACATATACCAACTCCCGGAATTAACATGCCGGGTATACCTGTTGCGCTTTTTAATACGTCAACAGGAATGGGCTCAGTTGCTATAACTGATGCTTCTGGAGCTTATTTGTTTACAAATGTTCCCGCTGGTAATTATAATATTATCGAATCTTGGGGAACTCCTGGAACACTAAGCCCAGTTAACTTTTCTACTACTCAAAGTGCAATGTCACAACCCGCAGAAGTAGAGCCACCTCTTTCTGCTTTAACATTTGCACCACCTGCTTTAGCTGACGCGCTTGATGCTGTCACACCTAACCTTATTAAAATTATCGTAGCAGGAGTAGATATTTCTAATGAAAACTTTATTGATGGTCCTGTAGGTATCAAACCTCTTGATTTTTCAGGGGTGTTTTTAACAGGCTCTAACTTAATTACAGCTGCAGATAATGGAACAATGGGTTCTTTTGCACCCGGAACTGCTGTAATGACTACAAATCCAACAGAACCTTATCCAGGTGTAACTCCAGGATTTGTTTATACAAATAATGTAGCTCCATCTGACGGTAAATATACTGTAATGAATACTCGTACAACTTCAGGCTTTTATCCATGGTGGGGAGTTTCTGATCACACTACTGGAATAGAAACAGGCAGATTTATGGTAGTAAACGGTGCCAACACAGGTGCTACAATATTTACACAAAATGTACCTGTAACCCCTAATGCTAATTATGTTCTTTCTGCTTGGATACTAAACTTAATTATGGCATATCATGATTACGTAAAACCTGAACTTGCTTTAGAAGTCCTAGCACAAGATGGCAGTGTATTATTCTTCCAAAATGTAAACCCTATATCTATTACAGAATTACCTGTATGGTATCAAAATGGATTCAAATTTAATGTTGGCAACAATAATAATGTTACTATTAAAATTTTAAGTCAAGGCGAAGCCGCTACAGGAAATGACTACGCAATAGATGATGTTGAAATGTATAGAGCTTCAACAGAAAATTTAATTTCCGTACAAAAAAATGCAACCCCTTCCATTATATATAATGGAACTGATGTAACAATTACTGTAACTGTTAGCAATACTTCTACAATTAATGCAAATAACGTGTTTTTTAAAGATATCTTAGACCCAACACTTGTATTTAACAGTGGAAGTGTAACTGTTGATGGTAACCCTAACCTTAGCGCTAATCCAAACATTGGATTTACGCTTGGCAACATGCCTGCTGGAAGTACTCATACAATTGTATTTCACGCAACTTCAACTGCTGGTCCATCTCCAGTTAAAAACACTGCAAGTGCAACTTATGATGCAATATCTAGTGGAAATGGAGATGTTATAACTCAAAGTGTTAATAGTAATACTGTATCTCTTCATCGTCCACTATATAACCTTGGTCAACCAAGTATTGATATAGCAGAATCTGTTGCTTTACAAGAAACTGCTCTTTCTCACATTTTAAATGCTGAAGGCGAAAAAGTCCAAGCAATGCTTGCAAAGCCAGGAGTTACTCAAGATCAACTTCTTGCGGTTAACAAAAGTGTAAATGAAGTAGTAGACACAATAACTTCATTAGAAATTCTTCTACAACAAAAACTAGATATTGTGAAAAACCAAATAGTTGGTTGTTAACCCCTATAATTTAAAATGAAAGGAGTGATTTTTATGTCAATGCCAGTTATAATTCCAGGAACAAAAACTAGAATACAAGCCGTATCAGATGCAATGATCTCAGTTGCTTTAGAAGAAACAGGACTTGCTCATATTCTAAATGCTGAAGGTGAGAAAATACAAGCAGTTCTTGCTTTACCAAATGTAACACCTGATCAACTCTTAGCAGTAAACTCATCTGTACAAAACTTAATTTTAGCGATTAATAGATTAGAAGTTTTACTTGTAAGCAAATTAGATAACTTTTCTTGTCTGATTGAAGCTTAAAAGAAAACAAGCAAACTAACGTTAAAAAGTTTCAAAAAAGAAGTATATTCTCTTTTTTGAAACTTAAGTACATATTTAATTATACGGCTTGTTTAATTTAATTTGTTTTATATAATATGATTAATCAAATAAAGCCATAATATCTTCTTTAGAAAGTTTATCAATAAATGTTTCTCCTTGTTTTAATAAATTTTCACTAAGCTTTGCTTTTCTTACTTGTAGTTCATTTATTTTTTCTTCTATTGAGTTTTGTGTAATAAATTTATATACTTGTACACTATTTTTTTGCCCAATTCTGTATGTTCTATCTGTTGCTTGATTTTCAGCAGATAAATTCCACCAAGGATCATAATGCATTACAACATCTGCTCCTGTTAAATTAAGGCCTGTACCGCCAGCTTTAAGTGAAATTAAAAACACTTTGATTGCAGGATTTTCATTAAAGTCATCTACCATTTTTATTCTCTCATCTACTTTTGTACTTCCTGTTAATTTAAAAAATTTAATATTCTCTTTTTCTAAAGCTCTTTCTAAATATGGAAACATTGATGTAAATTGTGAAAATAACAATACTTTATGACCACTATCTATATTATCGTGTAATATTTCAATACATTGATTAAGTTTACTACTCTCCCCATCATAATTTTCAATAAATAATCCAGGATGACAACATATTTGTCTTAATCTAGTCAATAATGCAAGTATTTTAATTCTACTTTTTTCAAATCCATTTGTATTTAGCTCACTAGCAAATTCTTGTTTTGCTTGTGCCAAATATGATAAATATATTTTGTTTTGTTCTTCACTCATCTCATTTGTAAGAACTGTAATTGTTTTATCTGGAAGTTCTGTTAAAACTTCTTTTTTCATTCTTCTTAAAATAAATGGTTGTATCATCATTTTCAGCTTTTTTATTACTTTTTCATCATTTTCTTTTACAATTGGAGTTTCATAATTTTTTTTAAATTTATTATAGCTAAATAAATAACCAGGCATACAAAAATCAAAGATAGACCACAATTCTGCGATCGAATTCTCTATTGGTGTACCTGTAAGTGCAAATTTTGTTTCTGCTTTTATAGTTTTAATTGCAGTTGCATTTTTTGTATTGCTATTTTTTATGTATTGAGCTTCATCTGCAACAATATACTTAAAAGTATATTTTAGCTCACTATATTGTTCTATATCTCTTTTTAATAAGTCATAAGATGTTATTACTACGTCATAGTCGGGTATTGATTTTATAAGAGCACAACGTTCTTCTGCTTTCCCTGATATAACCATAGTAGTGATTTCATTTGAGAATTTCTTTATTTCATTTTTCCAGTTAATTGAAAGTGAACTTGGACAAACAACTATTGAAGTCTTTTTTTTGCTATTTTCACCTTTTTTTGTTTTGCTTTGCAAATATGAATCAAATAAGGTAATTATTTGTAAAGTTTTTCCAAGCCCCATATCATCAGCTAAAATCCCTCCGAATTTATACTCATCTAGACCCTTTAGCCATCTAAATCCAGTTTTTTGATAATACCTTAGTGTTTTGTCTAGATTTTTAGGTATCTTAATCTCATCATTTTTACTTGAGTTTTCCACATTATCCACAATTTTTTTATATTGACTATCTTTCTTAGTCTCTATATTTTCCATATTATCTAATAGCTTTTCAAGATACATAGTTCTATGCATAGGAACGCTTATATTGCCTTTTGCAATACTTTTATAATCAACACCCATACCATCAGTTAGATTGTTTAAAAAATTGATATTTTCATCATCTTCTAAATTAATAAATGATCCATCTTTTAATCTATGATATTTCTTTTTTATCTTATATTTTTGCATAAGCTCTTTTAATTCTAAGCTATCAATATCCATTTTACTAAAATCTATATTTAATAAATTATTTTCTATTTTAACTCCGATTGTTCCTATTCTTGGTTGACGTATCTGCTCTTTCTTAAAGTTGTCTGTTGCTAAAACTTCAAACTCTTCCATATAATTATTTATTCCTTCTGATAGAAAATCATATATTTGTTCTTCATCTTCAAGTAAAAGACAATCTTTTTCTTCTAAGTATTTAAATCCTGTTTCTGCAAACTTCTCCCCAATTTTTCTTTCTGCTATTACATTATTTGGAAAATCTAATTCTGTTTTTGAAAGCGGATTAAATTCATTATCCCCATAACAAAATAAAACATTAGCTATAATGTTATTATATCTATCAAAATCCAAAAAGAGTTTTACTCCTAATTCTTTTGGTATATATTTTTCTAATTCTTTTTTATCTATATTTTTCGTTATTAAATTAGATTTTACTTTTGGTGCAACAATTGTAAGTACTTCAGATAACATGCTCTTGTTAATTAAAAATTCTTTTTTGTGGTATCTATTAAATATCTTTAATAGATTTAGAGTTCCTGTTGAAAATTCATTACTGCATCTATATAAAATATCATCTTTAATTACATAGCTATATTTTAAGCCATTAACTACAGAAATAGTTGAGTTATATCCATCTTTCATGCTTAAAGCATATTCATCTTTGTTTTTCTTATTTAATTCAAATCCTATACTGGGATCGCTTTCTAAAAATAAACATTCTTGAAAACCACTTCCTACGTCAATTTCACAAACTTTCTCGTTGTATATTTCAAAAATCTCGTCTATTGCTTCACCATCTAAAGATATATAATTAGTAGGAATTAGTTTGGGTGAGTAGTAATAATCTAGTTTAACTTTACTATTTGCATATTTAATATACTCACAATATTTTAAAACTAAAGGCAATACCTTTTTACTTTCTTCATCAAACTTTTCTATTCTATGAACAAAATCGAGTTTTGCTCCATGTTTATATGACTTGGGAGACTTCATAGCAGCTAAAAACTCAACAAAATTTTTAAGTTTATACATTTGTTTTACGCCAATTTTAAAGTCTAATTTCATACTATCATTATAGTTATCAACAGATAGTCTCGGTGTAAGATGGACTGTTCCATTTTCTACCGGTACAGCACTTTTTGCAGTATTTTCAGTTGTATTTTTACCAATTGCATTATGATAAAAATCATTTATCATATTTTGAGCCTGATCATACTCTTCTTGCTTTTTTTTCAGCTCTTGATCTTTTTCCAACCCTTTTATAAATAGCTCCTCTTCCATTTGTTTTTTTATATTTTCCTCTTCAACAAATTTAACAATTTGGCTTGGCATTATATTTTTATATTCTTCTTTCATATATATCTCAAGAAGTGTTGCCATAATATGTTTACACATATGCTCATTTTCAATGCAATCTGGGCATGTACAATCATACTCTCTACTCTTAGCATTTTTTGTTTTCACTACAACACTATAATTCCAAAATTTTCCTACAACTATAGACTCCAAAGTAAAATTTTCTTCATCAATATAGTCTACCTTTGTTATTCTAACTTTACCTTGTCTAACATATGTACAAGCTTTTTTATACCTTAATCCGCTACTAATATTATTAATTACTTTTGGGCTTATTTTCATTTCAAATCTATCTCCTTTATTTAGAAATTTTTTATTTTAATTTAGATATTTTATTTTGTAAACCTATTTTAACATTTTTTTTGCTATATTTCAACAATTATGGTAAAAATATG
>JAVXNL010000003.1:0-40238 GCA_036645795.1 Clostridia bacterium | reverse complement strand
TAAACCTATTTTAACATTTTTTTTGCTATATTTCAACAATTATGGTAAAAATATGTTTTTTTTGCTATATTCTTAGTTGCTATACACTATAAGTTCTTTGGTTTATTGTATATATCAACTATTGCTAATATTACTAATCAAAAATAATAACCAGTAACATATTTTTATCAAAGTTTAATTTTCTATATATCTATATAATTACTTTTATCAATAATTATATAGGCTCACATTTAACACCTTGTGAATATTTTACAAACACCTAAAGCACTTATAATTATTATAGATAAAGTATATAATAACAGTGAGGTGATTTTTAATGTCTTTATATAGTAATTTACCAAAGAAAAATAAAAACGAATTAAAAAGAGATGGTAAAACTTTAAGAAAAACATTTGCAGTTGACGATAGATTATATGAAAAGCTACAATATTTAATAAATAATGTATATAATACTTCTATAAATAAACTTGTAAATATAGCAATTGAAAACTTAGTTGAAACTGAAAATATTAGTATTTATGAAGTTGGTTATAAAGAAAATAATTTTATAAGGTCCTACTTAATTAATGAGAACTTGATTAATGATCTAGAAAAATTACGCAAAAAGTATGGAATATCTTCATATAGATTAGTAAATATAGCAATACGAAACGCATTAAAAGATGAAGGTATTGACGTATAAACGCTTAAATACCCATAGCAGCATCGTTTTCAATTCAATTAGTGTTTGTTTTAACACACACTAATTGTTTATTTTTTACTTGTTGTAGTGTATAATTTATATATACAATTTGGGGAGTTGATAAATATGAGTAAATCACATATAAACACAAAAATGTTTGGTAGAAAAATACGAGAAGCTAGAGAAAACAAGAATTTCACTCAAGCCTATATTGCTGAACAAATAGGTATATCTCAAAATTTTCTAGGAGATATTGAGCGAGGAATTAAACTGCCAAGTCTTAATACCTTGATTAGACTTTCTAATGTTTTAAAACTTAGTTTAGATACTATGTTTGCAGATTCTCTAGAAAACACTTTATATGAACCTGATGAAATTTACTATACAGATAAACAACTTTCTTTAATGAAAGGTGTTATTAAAACAATAACTGATAATTTTAAAGATTAGCAAAAAAATGCTAATCTTTTTCATTTATATTAAAAAACTTAATTGAATTACTATATACTAACTTTGCAACTTCTTCTTCATTCATGTTTTTATACTCACTTAACCTCTTACATATTATAGGCAAATTAGCAGAAGTATTTATTTTCCCCCTATATGGTTCTGGTGGAAGATATGGACTATCCGTCTCAATTACTATTTGCCCTATTGGTATTTTAACTATATACTTTTCAAAAGAAGCGTTTCTTTTGTATGTTATATTCCCTCCAAAGGCTACACTATATCCGCCTTCTAAAACAAGCCTCATCAGATCATCTGTTGGTGAAAAGCAATGAAATAACGTTCCATATTTTGCTTTATGCTCTTTTATTATTTTATATGTATCCAAAGAAGCATCTCTTGTATGGATTACAATAGGGAGTTTTAATGCATTGCTAAGTTCAATTTGTTCTATAAAAAGTTTTGCTTGTTCATCTTTATTGTCTTTTATAAACGCATAATCTAATCCAATTTCTCCAATACCTACAATTTTTTTTATTTCTTCAGAATTACTTTTATTATATATATCATATATATCTTGTGCAGAATCATTTCTTACATCATGTGGATGTACACCAACTGTTGTATACATATATTCATATTTTCTAGAAAGTTCTATTGCTTTTATAGAACTCTTTTTGTCATAGCCAATATTTATGATATGTGTAACTTCTGCATTAACTACATCTTCTAAAGTTTCATCTAATATGTCATTAAATTTCTCATCGTTATAATGAGCATGTGTATCAATATATTTCATTATATACCTCCGTTATTATGCTTTAATCTTGGTCGGTAAGGTTATAATAACTTCCGTTCCTTCGTTTACAACACTATTTATTTCAATTGTTCCACCATTTCCATCTATTATTTCTTTTACAATAGATAGACCAAGACCTGTTCCTCCCATTTGTCTAGATCGAGCTTTATCCACCCTATAAAATCTTTCGAATATTCTATTTAAATCTTTTTTAGGAATTCCAATTCCATTATCTACAACTTTTATATAGGCGCCTCCATTTACAGAGCCAACATATAATTTTATAGCCCCACCTTCTGGAGTATACTTTATACTATTGCTTACTATATTCATTATTACTTGTTCTATCGCATCCCTATCTGCATACACATTTGGTGGTGATATTATTACAACGCATTCTAAAGTATGATTTTTTTGTTCTGCTGAAAATTTCATTTTTTCACAAACACCTTTTGATACCTCTTCAATTGAAAACATCATTTTTTTCCAACTAACCTTTTGATAATCAAATCTTGATAATTGTAGTAAATCAGCAACGAGTCTTCCCATTCTGTTTGCTTCTTGATTTATAACCTTAGAAAATCTTATTATTTCCTGATATGTTAAATCTCCCGTCATTATTGTTTCAGAATACCCTTTAATAGAGGTAAGTGGAGTTTTTAGCTCATGTGAAACATTTGCAACAAACTCTTTTCTTAAATTATCTAACTTTACAGTTTCTGTTATATTACGAACCATCATAATGACACCCATAGGGCTTAATTTATCACTAAAAAACGGTACAAACACAATGTTTAATGCATTACCATTAACAGTCGTTTTGGCTTCTATACTTTTATAATTAGGCAAATACATTATTTTGTCAAATTCCAATCCGATGTTTATTTTTTTTATTATTTTATCAAAGCTATCTTCCACAGTAATATTTATTCCAAGAAGTCTCATAGCAGATTTATTCATATGGACTACTTGTCTTGTAATAGAAAAAGCAATAACCCCGTCTGCCATATGCTCAAGTATTATTTCTGTTTTACTTTGCTGTGAGTTTAAATCAAAATTATTTTTCTTTATTGTTTGAATCATAGAAGTATACGCCTCTATTATATTATTTATCTCAATAAATTTACTATATTTACTGAGATGTCTTGGATCAAGTATTTTTCCCTCAGAGATTGCGCTCATACCTTTTTCTACTTTTTTTAAAGGAAAAATTATCGCTTTTTGAAGTATACTACCAATAACAAATCCAAGCAATGCAAGAATACCTAATACAATTATATTAGGTATTGCAAAAATATTTTGGGTATCAATTACTTTATATGATAGAAGTATAGTAGTTATATATACTATAACTACTAATGCTACACTTAAAAATCTTATACTTCCCTTTATAGAATTTTTCATAACTTTTCTCCTAATTATTAATTAGATACAAAATAACCCATTCCTCTTTTTGTCTGCACATATTTAGGTTCCGCTGAATTAGCTTCTATTTTTTCTCTTAAACGCCTAACTGTAACATCTACAGTTCTAGCATCACCATAAAAATCATATCCCCATACTCTTCTAAGTATTTGCTCTCTTGTAAAAACTTGATTTGGTGATGAAGATAACATTTTTAAAAGTTCAAATTCTTTTATAGTTAAATCTATAGTATTCTCACCAATTATAGCTATATATCTTTCTGGATCAATTATCATATCTTTTATTTTTATTTTGTTTTTTGAAGCGTTTCTTTCCTCTTCTGTTTCAGGTAAAATATGCTTCCTCAAATTTGCCTTTACTCTAGCAATTACCTCTCTTATGCTAAATGGTTTTGTCATATAATCATCTGCACCTAATTCTAACCCTATTATTTTATCTACAACTTCTTCTTTAGCTGTAAGCATAATTATTGGACAAACTAAACTCTTTCTTAATTCTTTACATACATTAAAGCCATCTATTTTCGGTAACATTAAATCTAATAATATTAAGTCGGGATTTACATTTAATGCAAGTTTTATAGCTTCTTCCCCATCATATGCAACCATTGTTGCAAAGCCTTCCTTTTCTAAATTGAACTTTAAAATATCAACTATAGGTTTCTCATCGTCAACAATTAAAATCTTTTTTTCATTCATATATCTACACCTCATAATTCAATATATCTGTATTATATCATGTATATTTTTATTTGGCTATATTTTTATGAAATATTTTTGCTTTTTTTGTAATTTGTTTGTAACTTAGTAATATTTTTGTAATATTTTATACTTTTAAATCAACAAAACATCTTAAATCCTTATTTTTTTGCAAATTTACAATAAAATTGCAAGAGAAACTATTTCGCTCACATATGTTATACACCAAAAAAATATCAAGCCAATCTTTACGAAAGGCTTGATATCAACGTTTTTCGTTGGAGCTGAAAGTCGGATTCGAACTGACGACCTGCGGTTTACAAGACCGCTGCTCTACCAACTGAGCTATTCCAGCAATTGCAATATTTAATGGTGACCCGTACGAGAGTCGAACTCGTGATTCCGCCGTGAAAGGGCGATGTCTTAACCACTTGACCAACGGGCCCATCTTATGGTGAGCTATCGCAGGTTCGAACTGCGGACAACTTGATTAAAAGTCAAGTGCTCTGCCAACTGAGCTAATAGCCCATAAAATGTATTGCTCATATATAATACTATACTTTTCTTCGTTTGTCAATACTTTACTTATTTTTTTTACTATTTTAGCAAAATTTGTGTGAGCGTTTTGTGAAAAAGGATATGCGTGGCTTGTACAAGCCTTTACATGCTTGTTTTCAAAGCTTTTCTACTATTTGAACAAAAGTATCCAGTGGAAGTTCTTCAGCTCTTATATTTGAATTTAGCGCCAATAATTTAAACACCTTTTCAAGTTTTTCTTTGCTACAAAAAGATGTAGATACAAGTGAATTTATCATTTTTTTCCTTCTTTGTGCAAAAGCTTTGTGAATAAGTTCAAAAAGTTCTTTTTCTTTTTCCTCGTTTAACATATATTTATTTTTCTTTTTTAATAAAATAACTGAAGATGTAACATCTGGAGAAGGAATAAAACTGGTATTTAAGACTTCTAATTCAATTTTTGCATCTGATAAATAGTCCACCATTAATGTTAAAATCCCATAATCTTTTGTTTTAGGAACAGCTACCATACGTTTAGCTACTTCTTTTTGTACCATAACAGTTATTTGGTCTATTCTTTTTGAGTCTTGTAACAATTTAAAAATTATTGGTGTTGTTATATAATACGGTAAATTTGCTACCACTTTGATCTTATTATATTTTTTATTATTCTTTTTTTCTATATTCTTTATTATATCATCTATGTCTGTTTTTAAAATATCTTCATTTATTAATGTGTAATTTCCTTTTGTCTTAAATCTATCATTTAAAACATCTATCATTTTATTATCAATTTCTACTAATATGGCATGGCTTGAATATTGTAATATATATTCTGTTAAATTCCCAAGACCTGGCCCGATTTCTATAACTAGCTCATCATCTTTAATATTTGATATATCTATTATACTTTTTAATACATTGTCATCTATTAAAAAATTTTGTCCATATCTCTTATTTGCTCTAATATCATATTGTTCTAATATTTGTTTTGTTTTTAATTTTGTGTTTATTTTCATTTACATCCTCCATAAAAATAATTGTTAGATACTCTAACAATTATTTTTCTCAATGTTTTCTATATTCTTGATATGTTTTTTATAGTCCGCCATTTCCAATTAATCTGCTTCTAATACCTAAAACCGCATTACTATATCCTCTATTAACAATACCTTTACTAAAACATGTGTTATAATATGCTCCATCCCCCATGTTATATGCATTAAGTGCATATACAGTAACACTATCACCAGATGTTCTAGTTCTAGCATTACCAAAACATATAGATAACAAATATGCTCCAGCCATCATATTATCATAAGGATTAAAGAAATCACTTACTCCTAGTGTTGCTCTTAAATTAGAATGATTCAAATCGTATATTTGACAAAGCCCATACGAATTTCCTTCACCAAAAGCGCTAGAATTAAATCCACTTTCTTTATACATAACCGCTAAAAACAATTCATAATCCAATCCATATTTTTGACATAAATTATATGCAAACTGTTGCTGTTCTACCGGCAATTTTATTCTATATTGTTTAAACCCTTCCGCTTGAAATTGACCCACGCTCATAACCGCAGCACTTCTTGATGCCATTTTGTCTAATTTAGTTCCTACTTCAACTACTTTATTTACAGTTGGGGACACAACATCACTAGATATCTGCGCTCTTTGAACTTCCTGGTCGGCGTTATATTTCACTATAAATTTTGATTTTTTTTGGCCTTCTTTTCCTTCTTGTACTACCTGAGTTGTTCCTCTATTTATTGTTGGATTATCTTTTTTTTCTTCTTCGAAAGGTATTGTTTCAACCACTTCTTCTATTTTTGCTACTACCGGTTTATGTTCTTCCCTAATTTTAGCTACATTTATTTTTGCAAGCTCTTTTGAGGAATTGATTTTTATTCTCATTCCATTTGTTATTTTAGAATTCTTACCGGGTTCAATATTCATATCATCACTTACATATATTTTATTTTCTAGTAAGAAACTGTCTATTGATGTAGATAACGTCTTTATTGTTTTTACATTGCCAAAATAATCTAATGTTATTGTTTTTAATTGCATTGATATTGACAGTAGACCAATTGTTGCAAATACTAATATTAATGTTATAACTATAACAGTTTTTCTTAATAAATGTGACTTGTCTTCTTTCATTAAAAAATTCCTCCCTCGAAATATATGATGTCCATATTATACTATACTTTTAATTGTTTGTCAATTTTTAAAAATATATTTTTTTCGAAATGTATCCTAATAGAACCATGCTTACTTGATATATTGGTACATATAACTGCTTTATATTATTTTAGTTACACTTGCTTTATTATAGAACACTTATATATTACATTTTATAGTATATTGTATTCAATTTACTATATTTTAGTACATGTATATATTAGTATTTCTAAAAGCCATCTTTTTTAATATATATTTAACATTATTTTTTGTGTTTTGGGTACTTTTTTTAATAATATGTTGAATATATATAAATATAGTGTTAAAATATATAATGTGTAAAGAGAATATAAAATAAAAACACAGTAAAAAGAAAGGGGTGTATTTTTATGATGATAGCACTTATTATAGCAGGAATTATAATTGTTTTAATTATTGCATTTATTAGTTTATACAATCATTTAGTTCAACTAAAAATGCGTGTTAAAAATGCGTGGGCTCAAATTGATACTCAATTAAAGAGAAGATTTGATTTAATACCTAATTTAATTGAAACTGTAAAAGGTTATATGGTTCATGAAGAAAGCACATTAAAAGAATTAGTAGACGCTAGAAACAATTTTGCAAACGCTAACACTATGGAGGGAAAAGCTGATGCAAATAAAGCTTTAAGTGGGAACCTAAAATCATTATTTGCAATAGCTGAAGCATATCCTGATTTAAAAGCTAATCAAAATTTTTCTGAATTACAAACAGAACTTGCTTCAACAGAAGATAAAGTTGCTTATTCAAGACAATTTTATAATGATACTGTTCAAATGTACAATACCGCTATTATGACTTTTCCAGGAAATGTATTTGCAAATATGTTTAAATTTACTGAAGAAAAATTCTTTGAAATAACTAATACTGACGAAAGAGAAAACGTTAAAGTTAAATTTTAGGAGCATGCTATGATTTTAAAAGAAGTTAGAAAAAATAAAATAAATTCATATTTTATTATATCAGTATTTATAATAACTATTATGTTAATTGTATATTTTGTTTGTATTGCATTTGATTTAGGTCCTATATCTGCAATTATTGCGCTTTTATTTGCAAGTATATCTGCAATTGCTTCATATTATAGTTGTGATAAAATAGTTTTAGGAATAAATAATGCTAGACCTGCTACTGAAAGCCAAGATAAACTTTTAAGCACAGTTCTCGACAATCTATGTATTGCCTCTGGCCTTACAAGACCTAAATTATATGTTATAGAAGACTCTTCTCCTAATGCCTTTGCAACCGGTAGAAATCCGGAGACCTCAGTAATATGTGTTACTACTGGATTACTCGAAGAAATGAATAAATATGAACTTGAGGGTGTTCTTGCACATGAGCTGTCTCACATAAAAAATTATGATATTTTATTATCTACTGTGGTTTCTGTATTTGTTGGTTTTGTCGTTATTCTAGCGGATGTAATATTTAGAGCATCTTTTTTTAGAAGAGATTCTGATGATAATGGAAATTCTGGAATTATACTTCAATTAATTGGTATTGTATTTTTATTACTATCGCCATTATTTGCAACACTCATGCAGCTTGCAATTTCAAGAAAAAGAGAATTCCTTGCTGATTCTTCATCAGTAGAAATAACTCGTAATCCTGAAGGACTTATATCTGCACTAGAAAAGCTATCTAAAAACGACAAACCTTTAGAGGCCGCAAATAAGGCAACCGCTCATATGTATATAACAAATCCGTTTAAAAACGAGAAGAAAAGAAATTTGTTTTCTACTCATCCACCTATTGAAGAGCGCATTAAACATTTGCAAAATATAAACTAATATGATATAATTCGTATAGAAAAATCTATACGAATTTTCTAATTTTAACTATTTGAAAGGATGAGTAATTAATGAATACTAAAAAAAAGATAAGAGGATTTGAAGTATGTAAAGGATATGAAGATAAGGGTTTAATTTTACCTTATAGATCCACAAAACATTCTGTATGCTATGATTTTCATGCTCCTGAAGATATTAGCATACCATCAGTTTGGAATATAGCTTACCAAAACAACAAAAGACGCGATAACAAACAAGAATTAATTGAAATAACACCAACAAAAATTTATACTGGAATAAAAGCCTATTTTGGAGAAGACGAAGTTATGACTATTGCCAACAGAAGTTCTGGCCCTTCAAAAAAAGGATTAATAATGGCCAATGATATTGGAATATTTGAATGTGATTACTACAATAATCCTTCTAACGATGGAAATATAATATTTCAATTCTATAATTTTTTCCCAGAAGATATCGTAATAAAAAAAGGTGAAAAAATTGGGCAGGCTTTTTTTCAAAAATTTTTAATTGCAGATTCTGGTAATACTGATGTTAAAAGGCAAGGTGGAATTGGAAGCACTGGTAATTAAAATTACTACTATTTTAAAAAAACAAAAAATTAAATTTTAGTATATTAATTCTTTATTGGGATATACTATTACTAGCTATGATCATAGTTTTTATATACTACTTTTTGTTACTTTTTTATTTGTAACAAAATTCAAATGTAGAATAGGTGGATGAGAATTCCACCTATTTTTTATTATGTTTTTGAATTTTTAATAAAAATGAATACTTTCTAAATATTTTCACATACTATTATTAAGCCCAATTAATTATTGATTTTTATTTCAAAAATACTGGGTATGTTATATGCTTTTTAGCATATGATATTTTTAGACTATATAATTTAATGTTTTAATATTAAATTCCTTGGTTTCATTTATGAATAAGGATATAGTCAAAAGATGAAGCTTTTAGCTTCATCTTTATATTTGTTTTTTATCTCCAACCCATTTTTTATTTTGTAATTTCAATTAAATTGTTCTTCTGCCCTCCAAGGCTTTAATTAATGTTATTTCATCAGTATACTCTAAATCGCCCCCAACTGGAATTCCGTGTGCAATCCTTGTAACTTCTATCCCAAGAGGCTTTATAATTCTCGAGATATACATTGCCGTAGCCTCACCTTCCACTGTAGGATTAGTTGCAAGTATTACTTCTTTTACAGTATCATCACTAAGCCTTGAAAGTAATTCTTTTAGCTTTATATCTCCTGCAGTTATATTATTCATTGGCGATATTGAACCATGCAATACATGGTAGTGGCCTTTATACTCGTGTGTCTTTTCCATTGCTATTACATCTTTTACATTTTCAACAACACAAATAGTTGATTCATCTCTTTTAGAATTTTTACATATATCACAAAGTGTGCTTTCTGTTAAATTATAACATCTTGAACAAAATCTAACTTTACTTTTAGCTTCAACTAATATCTTTGACATTTCTTCTGCTGTCTCCATTGGAGATTCTAATATGTAAAACGCTAACCTCACTGCTGTTTTATGCCCAATTCCTGGTAATTTTTCAAATTGATTTATTAATTTTAATACTGTTTCTGAATACATATATCCACCTAAAACAATCCAGGCACATTTAAATCGCCAAGTTCTGAGTTCATCATACAATCAGCTTTGCTTAAAGCATCATTTACAGCACTAAGTACTAAATCTTGCAGCATTTCTATATCTTCTGGATCTACTACTTCTGGTTTTATTATTATCTCTTTTATAACTTTATTTCCTGTTGCTCTTACGGTAACCGCTCCGCCTCCAGCTGAAGTTTCAATATCTTTTTTTGCTATCTCTTCTTGTTTTGTTTGCATTTGTGCTTGCATTTTTTGAGCCTGCTTTAATATATTTTGCATATTGCCCATTCCGCCTCCACCAGGGAAGCCTCCAAATTTACCCATATTAATCTCATCCTTCCTTATTTTAACGATATTAGTATACTATAATTTATTCATTATTTCAATCCATTGGCGTATATTTCACGTTTTTTTCTTGAAAAAGTTTCTCTACTTTACCTGTCATATCTTCATGCTTTTCATTTAATTCTACTCTTATATATTTAGATATATTATATTTTTCTTTAAAAGACTCTGATATAACACTATTACTATCTTCTGCTTTTAATATATTATAAGCAAAACTATTTGTTGTAATTATAACAATAGAATCGTTTGTTGTATAAACTTTTGCTCCAGCAAGTGCCGAATATATTTTTAACTTACCCTTTTCAATTATATGTTTTTTAAAATTTTCTATATCTTCAAAAGGTATCATATTTTGCTCTATGTACTCTCTTGTGTTATCCACATTATCCACTGTGTTTTTGTTTATACTACTTTTTGTTTTTGTACTATTTATGCTGTTTTTAATATTTAATTCTTTTGTGGTTTTTAAGTCATCCACTTTTTTTTCTAACTCTTCTATTTTATTAGATAGTACTTTTATTATATCACTAGTATTTGTACCCGATACCTTAACACTATCGTTAATACTGCATAATTCTACAATACATGCTTTTAAAACAATAGCTGGTTTAGATGTTTGTTTTAGTTCATTGTCAAGTCTTGATAATCTATCTATAATATATATTAATCTTTTCTTATCTACATTTTCAAGATTTTCTCCAACTAATATGTCAAGAAAAACTTCTACTATTTGAGATACAAATTGTCTTAAATCTTTGCCTTTATCAATTATACCATCTATCAATTCAAGCGAACCTACACATTCATAAGCTAAAATACTTTTTATAATTTTATTTATAGTCTCTTTATCAATAGCTCCAACAATTCTTACAACATCTTCATACTTTAAAACCTCTTTTGTTTCCGTTATACATCTGTCTAAAATACTTAAGGCATCTCTTAAGGCTCCATCTGCAAGCTTTGCAATGTAGCTTAGTGCTTCAATTTCATATTTAACAGACTCTTCTATCAAAACATATTCCAACCTTTTAGATATATCTTCTTCAGATAATTTATTAAATTCAAATCTTAAACATCTTGAAAGTATCGTCACAGGTATTTTATGTTGTTCTGTTGTTGCAAGTATAAAAACGACATTTTCTGGAGGTTCTTCAAGAGTTTTAAGTAATGCATTAAAAGCACTTGTTGTAAGCATATGAACCTCATCTATTATATATACTCTATATTTCACATCAATTGTGGCATAAATAACTTCTTGCCTTATTTGCCTAATATTTTCCACACTGTTATTTGATGCTGCATCCATTTCAACTACATCTGTAATACTTGAATCTAAAATGCTTTTACAAACTTCACATTCATTACATGGTTCTCCATTTTGGGGATTTAAACAATTTATGGCTCTTGCAAATATTTTAGCAGCACTAGTTTTGCCAGTGCCTCTTGTTCCACTAAAAATATATGCATGTGATATTTTACCACTGCTTACTTGATTTTTTAAAATCTTAGTTACATTTTCCTGACCAACAATTTCATTAAATGTTGTTGGTCTATACTTTCTATATAACGCTATATATGACATTCTATCACCTCAAAAAAATTCACCAAACACATAGAGTATGATGCGTATTGCTGCTTCCTTCCGGACCTGACAAGATTTACAGTACTCTATCGTTTGGTGGTATTAATATTATACACTATTACACTATAAAAATCAAGCAATATAACTTAAATTTAAAAACTTGCTATCTTATGCGTTACTGTTTAATATTTAGTATCTGTTTATATTTTAATTAGCTTTTACCCTAAATACATATGCTGGCGCATTTTCCCTATTAATGCTAATCCCACTATCTAAAAGTTCAGCATCTGGCAGTTCTAAATCAAACTTACATACATTTTTCTTTCCTGTTTTGTCAATTATATTTAAATCAAATTTAATAAAAAATTGTATTTGTGCTAATTTTATATCTAATATTTTTAGTACAGTACCATCATATGTTACACTCTTATTGCTTTCAGGTATTTTTGCGTTTTTTAAAAAATCTTGGTTTTTTATTAGTAATTCTATATAATATTGATCTTCAATTATTTCTTTATTTATTTTAATCGGCTGAATTTCTTCATCTAAAGATATTTTTTCTTCTTTTCCTTTTTGTTCAATTGTAAATATGCCTTTCTTTTCAGGTGCTCTAAAAGAAATATTATCAATATATATCTGTTCTGCTTCCATATCTTTTGTAACAAGAAGTGCAATTTTATTATTTTGCGATAAATTTAGAGTTAATGCTGAAAGACCTTGACTTTTATTTTCTGCATTTGATTCTTGTTGAGTAGTTTTTTCTTGTTCATCCGCTTCAATAACATCTACACTAGATGTTATAACAGCATCATTTATTCTAAAATTCCCTTGATTTATTGTACCTGTTGTATCTAATAGTTTTATGCTTATGCCTACAATTAAAGCAATTGACATGGCAATTATTATAATTATAATTATATTTTTTGTCTTTTTCATAAACTCCTCCAAACTATATACAAACATTATACTACAACAATCATAAAAATACAACTATTAAAATATATATTTATATAGAGGTGAAGTTATTTTGAATAATATTTTTAATGAATTTTCAAATGGTTTTTTAAACGGTACTATTCTGGGTGATTTAGACATTAATAAATTATTAGTTATTATTTTACTTCTTACTGAAAACTTAGATATTGAAGCAATACATATTTATAAAGATAACTTTGTTGTGTCTTTGGGTACTTTTATAGAACACTAAAAAACTAAACATACAAGAATAATATGTTTAGTTTTATTTATTTTAATGTTTATTTGAACTGCCGAACAATTCGTCGAATTTTTTTTCTAATTCTTTTTGTATATCAATTCTGCTAGATTGTTCTTGTTTTGTTAAATCTTTTTCTATTTGCTCACCATTAGAAAAATCAGTTTTATTATTAACTGCAGCCTCTTGTTTTTTATTCATAGCATTTTGTTGAGCAATCTTTTCTCTTGCAAGAGCTATTCTATCTTCCAAATGTTTTGCTACATCCATAGTTTTAATTTCAACTTCTACAGGTTTTGGCATATATGAAGAATTCTTTATTTCATATTCTTTAGCAATCTCTCTTTGAGGGTGAAACTTATAATACCACGCTTTTTGAGTTTTTATAGGTCTAAGTCCTCTAATAAGAATGATTTCTTCGTTGTAATCCATACGCATTAATTCTTCTAAAGTCATAAGTTCTCTGCCTTGTTTTTGTTCGCTTATTGATACGCCTTGTTTTTCTTTTTCTTTTTTATCTTTACTAATAGATTTGCTTTTTACTTTTATTGTCTTTTGTCCCAAACTTTTACATATATACTCACAAGTTTTTATGGACTTACTTCCTAAAAAAAGTTGTGTATCGCAGTTACCAATTATATTTTCATATGTCTCTTTGTATAAACCTTCTAATTGATCTATACTTTGTACAACAACAGATACACTTATACCTAAACTTCTAGTCGTACTTAATTTTTTATTAAAATCTGGTATTTGACCAATATTGGCAAATTCATCTAATAGTAAATATACTTGATTTGGAAGTGTTCCACCAGCTTTGTTTGCTTGTGAATACAAAGTTTGAAGTAACTGTGAGAAAAATATTGTAACTATATAGTCATATGTACTATGGTCTGCCGGTGTTATTACATATATAGCTGTTTTTTGGTTACCTAAATCTTCAAAATCAATATCATTTGTAGTTGTTATCTTTTGCATATCTGGGGTATCAAAATGAGTAAGTTTGGATACGAGTGATATCGCAATGCTTTGTTTTGTTTTATCTGCACCAAGTCTTATTCCTTCATATTCTTTTCTTCCTGGATGCTCCGGCTTTAATTCATCTATAAATAATTTATCAAATATAGATTCATCACTACCTCCAGCTCTTACTATATTTAAACAGCTAGACAGGTTTCTTTCTTCTTTTGGCAACACTGTCAAAACATAATAAATACATGCTTTAAGTAGCATTTTTGAAGTGTTCTCCCAAAATGGATCTTTAGAACCTCCACCACTTTCACCACTTTGAACAATTGTATGAGCTACTATATCTACGTCTGAATTATCTTGTATATGTGCAAGTGGATTATATCTATCACTATACTCAGGTTCTATTAAATCTAAGACTTTTACTTTATAACCATTAGCTTTTAGATACCCAGATGTCTCTCTATACAATTCACCTTTTGGATCTGTTATAACATAAGAACCCAATTTTTGCAATATATTTGGCTTTATATAACATGCTGATTTACCAGTTCCTGATCCACCAAATACTAATATGTTTTTATTTATTTTTACTTTTCTTAAATCTGTATTTAAATAATGTTTTTTGCTAAGAATAAAGCCTTCTTTTTTATTTAGTGTTTCTCCACCATCATCTAGTTTATCAAATTCGTCTCCGTTTTGACTCCAACCTCCAGAACCATTTTCAATGTCTTCAAATTCACTATTTTTTGAAAATTTAACTTTCCATGATATAAATAGTCCAATAAAGATTATTAATGTCCAAAACGATGCTGAGATGAATCCTGAAAAATCAACAAAAATCGCAGTTATAAATTTAAAAGTATATATATTTGGCAAAAACTCTTTAAATACACTGTTGAATTTATCAAATGAATTTGTAACTGTATCTGGCACATTGTGCGCAGCTAAAACTAAAGAGCCTATAACTATTATATCAAATAGTATATAGACTATTAGAAACGGTTTTGACTCTTTTTTTATCTTTCTTAATAAATTTTTCATATGTTTTCCTCTTCCTTATAAGTTAAACTATCATTTCGTCTCCATCCAACCCGAGCTTTTTACTTTCTTTCGTTTTTTTGTTATTACCTATATCTATAACAGCTTTATTTATAACAGCTTCATTTAACACTGCAGTTCCAAAACCTCTCACCTTACCACTTTCAAAATCATCTCCGCACGTTACAATTCCTGCCACCTCAAAATTTTTTATTATTATTGCCATATTAAAAATTCCTCCTTTTTACTACCTATCCTACTTCGTTTAAACTACCTTTTTTTCTACATACAAATTTTTAGACTTTTGGTTAATCTTTCTCTGATTTTTGATTTAGTGTGTTTACTTCTGTTTTTTATCTTTTGGAATCATCCTCTTCTATATCAAACTTTAATTCTAATACAATGTATGGCTTATTAGGAAGTAATTTGCATCTTCCTTTTATAGCGCCAGTTCTCTCATCTTTATATAATACTGGTTTTACTTCATTTCCAGTTTGAGAGTCAATTATTGAAAAATGTCTTTTCATATCAGGTGTATACTCAACTTCTTTGTACTCTATTCCTTCTTGATTAAATATTGTTCCATAGCTAAGCGGAATATTTTCCTCTGTAACTTTAAACCCCTCTTTTGATAATTCACCCGTACTCAAAAGAGCCTTTGAATTTGTAAGGGTCAATAAAACAATTAAATTAACCTCTTCACTCGATGTTCTAATTACATTAAAATTTTTCTTAATTTTTCCATCTTCTTGTGTATCAATAGCTTCTATTTTTTGCAATGTCAATAATGCATTTCCATTATTAAATTCAGTTTCGTTTTTTTCAACTACAAAAGCTACCGTATTCATACCAGGCATATCTATTATTTCAAACTTGTTCATTTGTATTAAAGGTTCCATATACATACCTCTTTCTTAGATTTTAATCTAGTCTAACTTAATTATACTATATATTTTATATTATTGCAATACATAATTATATATTTTATCAAAAAAGCAAATAAAAATGTTACAGTTTACTACTTTTTAATATTTCATTGCTTGTAAAGTGTAATAGATAGAATTGCAAGTTCTACACATTACATAATTTAGTTTGCTACTAGACATCTTTATCTAGTTCCTATTCTAACTACTTGTTGTTGTGCGTTATATGTATCCTTTGAAAGCAATGAAACATTTACTTGTGCTCCATTTAACTTTTTAGTAATATATCCTTCTGATGTATATCCATTAACGCCCCCACTTTGAACAACTTGTTGTCCTTTTGCAAGCGCATCATCATATATATACTTGGTTGTAAATGGAACTACGCCTGTTGTCTTACTACTAAGTACAATTTCATACTCAACTTCTTCTCTCGTACCAAATATACTTATATTCATACTTCCACCGTTACTAAAAGATGTTATAATTTTGACTGGAAAATTTCTTGTGTTTTTAAATTTAAAATCTAGTACTGGTGAATACACTGTGGCATCTCTACTTGGTGGAACATAAGCTACGGGTAGTCCGATGAGGATGTCTTTCTACTATTTCTAGATTTGCCATAAGTGCTACATCATAAAGTGTTGATGTGGTTTGGCAAATTCCACCTCCCATTTCCATCACTACAGTCCCACCTTTGAAAGTGGCAGCTTCTAAATATCCTTTTGCTGCAGTTGTATCACCTATTGCTTTGTTAAATGAAAATGTCTCTCCTGGCATTATTATTTTTCCATTTAAATATCTTAATGCTATATTAAGATTATTTCCTCTTGGTCCTTGAGGTGAATCAAAATATGTTGTATATCCTGCTAATTTATCTTTATATAATGTATATGTTATATCTGTAAGTTTAACTTTTGGCTCTATTACCTTTAAATTAAAATCTATTGATTTTCCTTCTACTTGATTTTCAGGTAAATTTAAAGTGTTTTCTAAATCCGTTATACTAAAATCAAACCCAATTTGTTCTGAAACAAATTTAGCTGGATTAGAATTTCTATCTATATATGCATCTTTCGCATCTTTTTTTATTTCTTGATGCACTTTTTCAACATCTAAACTAGTTGGCTTTTTTTCAATAATATCTATTGTTGATTTTGATAAATCTTGTTCTAATGCATGAATGATATGTTCTTTTTCTATATTATAATCTAATGTGTTTCCATTCTTTCCTTTAACGATAACTATTTTATGATTTTTTTCATCTAGACTATAACTATCATCTACAAAGCGTTCTTTTAGTGTAAGTTCAATATTTTTTACAATGTCTTCTACTTTAGCATCATTATATTTATATGTAGGCTCTATAGTCACTGGCTTAAATAAAGCTCTCAATATTTTAATATTATCTTTTAAAATATTGTCACTTCTTCCATATTCCATTATTTTTTTCGCTGTATCTTCTACATCAATTTCTAAGCCTATGTCTTGTCCCCTTATTGAATATATTGACTCGTTGTCTTGGTATACATCTATTTTTCTTTCACTTTTTATGCTCTCAGACTTATTTTTTAACACCTCAATAACTTGTTGAGATGACATTTTAGATAAATCTTTGTCAAATACAAATATATTTTTATACACATTTGTATTTGTTTTATTTATACATACTATTATACAAAAAAGTACTATTAGACTTAAAACAAAAGATATACATGTAAAAGCAATTACTTTATTTCTTTTCTTTTGTTTTTCTTTATCATCGTAATATACTATATTACTCTCTTTTGGCTTTTCTACTTCTTCGTGTTTTTCAATAATTTCATCTAGCAAATCTTTTTTTTCTTCCTTATCACAAAGCTCTTTTTCTTTCATTTCTTTTTCTAATTCTAACTGCTCTTTTTCTTGTAACTTAACTTCTTCTGTCAAATCTACTTTTTGAACAGTTTCGTTTTGCTTTGTATTAATATTTTTGCTATTATTTTCTCCAACTTTATTATTTTTGTTTTTCTTTTTTCTTTTTCTTGACATTTTATCCTCCGATATCAGTTGAAGCTTCAACCTATCCGCTCATTTTTTGTGCTTTTATAAAACCTTTATTATCTTATTCTTTATTATCATTTCTAGCAACATCTTTTTGAACGGAATTCTCTTCAACCTTTTGCTTTTCTGCTCCATCTTGTTTTATAGATTTTCTTATTAGTATTAAAGGTGTAAGCGTTTTTGCTTGCCCTGCAGGATTATCTTTTATTATTTCAGCTAAATCTTCATCAGATAACTCTATTTTATCTGATTTACCAAGTATTTCCACATTAAAATCATTTGCATCTACAATCATTGCTTTTATCCCTAATTTTTCATACATTTCATTACATACACCTGTTGAATTATCAGGTATTCTTATTCCAAACTCCGCATAATCTTCAAAAACATCCCCGTAAAACCCATCTAATCCACTGATTTCAGGACCAACAATCCTATAAAAAGTCCCATGTCTTCCAAACAATTTTGCAAAGCCTCCCGCAACAGCTGCCCAAATAACTTTAAACCTTCCACAAAGATTTATTGCAAATTGCATTTTATAAGGATTATCTACGCCAACACCTGCATCGCTTTTCATGGCAAACTTAGATAAAAACTTTGCAAGCCCACTTATTTTTATATCTTTTTTGTATACCACTCTTTTTTGACATAATCCAATTATTTTTTCGCTTATTGATACTATATCACCATCTTCATAAATTGGCTTTACATATTTTTCTATTATTTCTAAATAATTTTCTCCTATTTGTACATAGTGAGTTTCTATTGCATTTCTTAAATATTTTTCTCCTTTTACTTCTATATCTACACTTTTTCCTGGATTTGCTTTAAATTCCATAAATACTACCTTCTTTCATAAATAAATTATATAACAAGTATAATACAAAACCTTGAAATTGTCAATAAAACCCAACTAATTCCTTGCACTAACTCGCAAATTAGTTTTTTAAAATTAGCAACTCTAAATTGTCTGTCCTATCATACACACTAAAATAACTCTACTCATTTAAGAGTAGAGTTACTAAGCATCTCGTAAGCCGGATTCTGTTTTAAATAGTCATTTATCTAGGATATACATTGCTATATACCTCAAGCCGCTAACCACGAAAGACGACGGGCAGTCTTAACCTCTCCATTCTTAGCGTTGCACTAGGTAGGGTTTACACGAACAGCTAAGTCTCCAAAGCTGTTTGTGAGCTCTTGCCTCACATTTTCACCCTTACCACATAAAGTGGCGGTTATTTTCTGTTGCACTTTCCTTAGGATCACTCCCACTAGACGTTATCTAGTACCATTGCCCTATAGTGTCCGGACTTTCCTCATACAAAGATTGCATGCGACTAAATGAAATACTTATACTTTTATTATATCATATAATACCCTAAAATAAAAGAGCCTTTCAAATATATTGGTGTTATATAATTTTTATGTGTTTATTTTATTTTCAATCCAATTTTGTATATCTTTATATATAACTTTATAATTAACCTCATTTAAAAGTTCATGCCTTAATTTAGAATATAGTTTTAAAGTCGCGTCTTTACAATCATTTTCTACAAACAATTTATATACTTTAAGTACCCCCTCACTATATTCTCCCACAGGGTCTAAGCTTCCAGATATGATTAACAAGGGTAAGGCATCAGGCGTTTTTTTAAAGCACTTTGTAGAATTACACCAACTAATTAAATGAAATAAATCATTAAAAGCTCTTGTTGTAAACACAAAATTACATCTTGTATCTTCACTATACTTTTTAACTATTTCCTCATCAGTACTAACCCAATCATAACGAGTCTTTATTGGTTGAAACTTTAAATTAAAAGCTCCAAAAGCTATATCATTTATAAACTTACTTCGATACATTTTTCCTTTTTTCTTTTCCACCATTTCAGTAGCTTTTATTGCAGGATCCATAACCGTTGTAAGCCCGCACGTTCCGCATATTATAGCGCCTGTTATCTGGTTACCATATTTTGAAAGATAACACCTTACTATAAAAGATCCCATTGAATGTCCAAATAAAAATATTGGTTTATCCACAAATTTACTTTTAATTATATTTGTAAAATGGTGTAAATCTTGAACTAATAATTTATATCCGTTCTCATCAGCAAAAAAGCCCAATTCTTCATCTGTAAATACTGATTCTCCATGTCCTAAATGGTCATGTCCACATACAACAAATCCTTGTTTTACCATATATTCAAAAAACTTTGTATATCTGCCTATATATTCACACATTCCATGTGATATCTGAATAATTCCTTTTATATCTTCTTTATTTTTTGGAATATATATTTTTCCTTTTATCATATGTATTTTATCTGCGCTTTTAAATTCTATTTTTTCTACTTTATAATCCATATAACTCCTCCAAAAAAGCAAATACAAACATCTTCTTTTTAGGTGCCTGCATTTGCTTTGTTTTATATAATTCAAACTTTTCTGGCTTTGTTTAATTTTTGTTTTATATCATTTTTGTATAAATTAACACCTTATTTTTGTTCCAATTCTGCTTCTATTTCTTCTTCCTCTTCTTGTGGAAGTTTTGCCATATTAACAACTTTCCCACCATCAGATGTTCTCATAAGTGTTACCCCTTGCGTATTTCTACCAAGCACGCTTATCTCACTTACGTTAAGCCTTATTACAACTCCTGTGTCTGTTATAAGCATAATGTCATCTTTTTGCCCAACTATTTTAACACCTATTATATGTCCGGTTTTAGCTGTTGTTTTATACGTTAAAGTTCCTTTTCCACTTCTTGCCTGTTGCCTATATTCATCAACTTCTGTTCTCTTACCAAATCCATTTTCAGTTATAGCAAGTACATAGTCTTTGTCAGAATTTATAGGTTCCATTCCAACAACTTTATCACCTTTTGAAAGATTTATTCCTTTTACTCCCATAGATATTCTGCCGACAGCTCTTACTTCACTTTCTCCAAATCTAATTGCTAGACCTTTTTTTGTAACCATTACAACATTGCTATTTCCATCAGTAAGTCTTACATCAATTAATTCATCATCTTCTTTTAAAGTAATTCCTTGTTTTCCTGTTTTTCTTATATTACTATACTCTGAGAGTTTAGTTTTCTTAATCAAGCCATTTCTTGTTGCCATAAGCACATATTGTTCAGCCTCATAATCTTCAACTGGTATAACCGCTGCTATTTTCTCACCTTGCGCTAATTGTAATAAATTTACTATTGCAGTTCCTTTAGCCGTTCTTCCAGATTCTGGCAACTCATATGCTTTTAACCTAAATGCTTTACCTGTATTTGTAAAAAACATTATATAATTATGTGTTGATGTTACAAAAAGATGTTCAACAAAGTCTTCTTCTCTTGTATTCATAGCAGTAAGACCTTTTCCTCCACGTCTTTGGCTTCTATATACATCTGATGCTATTCTTTTTATATACCCAAAATGTGTAAGCGTTACGATATTTGTTTCTTCTTTAATTAAGCTCTCAATGTCTATATCGCCTTCTCCATGTATTATTTCGGTTTTTCTTTCATCACCATATTTTGTTTTTATCTCTACTAGTTCTTCTTTTATAATATTCATAACTAGCTGTTCGTTCCCAAGTATTTCTCTTAAATGCTTTACTAACGCAGTAAGCTCTTCATACTCAGCTTCTATTTTTTCTCTTTGTAAACCTTGTAGCGTTCTAAGTTTCATTTCAAGAATAGCTGTTGACTGTATTTCAGATAATCCAAAAGCTTCCATAAGTCTTTTTTGTGCGTCATCGTATGCAGAACGTATTATTCGTATAATTTCATCTATATGATCCAAAGCTATTCTTAAGCCTTCTAATATATGAAGTCTTGCTAATGCTTTATCAAGTTCAAATTGTGTTCTTCTTGTAACAATTACCTTTCTATGCTCTATATAGTGATATAGTATTTCTCTTAACGCTAAAACTTTTGGTTGGTTATCTACAAGAGCTAGCATAAGCATGCTTTGAGTTGTTTGTAATTGAGTGTGCTTATATAATAAATTTAATACAACATTTGGGTTTGCATCTTTTTTAAGATCAATAGAAATTCTCAACCCATCTCTATCAGATTCATCTCTTAAATCAGATATTCCTTCAATAGTTTTTAGCCCTACAAGTTTTGCTATATTTTGAATTAGTGCAGCTTTATTTACTTGATATGGTATTTCATTTACAATTATTTTGTAACGGCCCCTCGCATCTTCTTCAATCTCAGCTTTAGCTCTTACACAAACTTTGCCTCTGCCTGTTGTATATCCATTTATAATCCCTTCTTTACCAACAATAAGTCCTCCTGTTGGAAAATCTGGTCCTTTTATGTATTCCATCAACTCTTCGTTTGTTATATCTGGATTGTCTATTTGAGCAATTATTCCATTTATAACCTCAGTTAAATTATGAGGTGGTATATTGCACGCCATACCTACCGCTATACCATAAGAACCATTTACAAGTAAGTATGGTAATTTTGCAGGAAGTACAGTTGGTTCTTTTAATCTCTCATCATAGTTTGGTATATAATCTACTGTATTTTTATCTAAATCATTTAACATTTCAAGAGCTATTTTTTGAAGCTTCGCTTCTGTATACCTCATTGCCGCTGGTGGATCATTGTCTATTGAACCAAAGTTACCATGTCCATTTACTACAGGATATCTAAGAGAGAAATCTTGTGATAAACGTACTAATGCATCATAAATTGCAGAATCTCCATGTGGATGATAATTACCCATTACATCTCCCACAATACTTGCTGATTTCCTAAATGGTTTTTCTGGCCATAAAGAAAGTTCGCTCATTACATATAAGATTCTTCTGTGAACTGGTTTTAAGCCGTCTCTTACATCCGGAAGTGCACGCGCTACAATTACACTCATAGCATAATCTATATATGATTTTTTCATTTCATCTTCTATCTTAACTGGTACAATCTTTTGTGCCTCTAAGAAATTTTCATCATCCATTTTTATACCTCCATTTTTACTACCCCTTTATTATACTAGAAAAAATATAAAAAAGCAAGCTAAAATCCTTGAAAATTCCCAAAGATATGATATAATGTTAAAAAGCAGAAACAAATTATAAAATAAAAGGAGCAAAACATGAAATACAAAAATTACTATGAAATTCTTGATGTAAACAGAAAGTCTTCTAAAGAGCAAATAAAGCTCGCATATAGAAAACTTGCAAAAAAGTATCATCCAGACACTAATAAAGGTGGCGAAGCTGATACGATGTTTAAAGATATAAACGAGGCCTACGATACTCTAACAAATATAGAAAAGAGAAAAAAATATGATAGACAAGTAGCAAAGTATGGCTATGGCTTTGTTGATAGCGATTCAAGTTTATCAAACGTAAAATACGAGTTTAAATCTGGTGTTAATGTTATAAACGACTTATTAACAACAATTCTTGGTTTTAAAAAAGAGGAAGGACAAAATTTCGGAGATATAGACAACGGGCCAAAAGATGATAAAGTTGTAAAACAAAAACCTTCAAAAGGAAGTGATATTGTTACAAACTTAGAAGTATCTTTAGAAGAAGGTTATTTTGGTGTTGAAAAAAAGATTGTTATAAAATCTCATAAAGCAGGTATGCAAACTTTTTCCGTTAATGTTCCAATAGGTATAAAAGATGGTGATAAAATACGTTTAGCTGCTCTTGGAAATCCTGGAAAAAATGGAGGGAAAAATGGCGACCTTATTATACATGTAAAAGTATCCAAACATAATGAATTTAAGTTGCAAGGAACCGATCTTACAAAAGAAATTACCGTAACTCCTTCAAAAGCAGCTCTTGGCGGAAAATACAAATTAAATATATTTAACGAAAAAATATTTGTATCCTTACCAAAACATTTAAGAGATTGTGAACTTGTAACAGTAACACATAAAGGATACATATCTGAGGATGGTGTAAGAGGGGATTTGTTTTTAAAAATACATATTGATATGCCAAAAACAATTTCTGAGCGTGAAGAAAAATTATATGAACAAATTTTAAAAATAGAGCAAAAAAGAGAACGCGAAAATAAAAATTAAAGTTATACCTATAAAAACAAAACAAGATGTTCTAGAAATACTATAAGAACATCTTGTTTTAACTATTTTTATTCATTAACTATGTTTTTCACTATTTTTTATTTTATTCTTTTCTTTTTTAATCTAATATCATCCCCTATAAATTTACATATTGTAAAATTACCAATAAGTCTTGACATTACTCTTTCATCATACTCTTTATATAGCTCGTTTAATGTTAAATTTGTTGATATCAAAATCTTTTTGTTTTTTAACAGCCTAGTGTTTATTATGTTAAATAGTTCTGTAAATTTCACGTTACTCATCGTTTCAGTACCAAGATCATCTATTATTAACAAATCCACTTCAAATATTTTATCATATTGTTCTTTTTGTATACCACTCTTATTGTATGAAAACTTATATTCTATAACTTTATCCATAAGTATTGGAGCAGTTTGATATACAACAGTTTTTCCGTTATCAATAACTTCTTTTGCTATACAATTTGCAATAAACGTTTTTCCAAGTCCTGTATTCCCAACAAAAAGCAGGTTTTTTTGTTCTTTTGAATCTATATTTTCACAAAAATGCTTTGCTACACCTCTTATACACTCAATATTTTCCATCGGTGTTCTAGTAGTTCCATATTTTTCTTTATCTGATTTTTTTGAATAATAACATATATCAAAAGTTTCAAAATTTTCTTCTTCTATTTTAGACATATTTGACTGTTTATATGTTGCATTTATAACTGCTTGTACAAAGCAATTGCAAAACTTAGATTTGTTATCCTCTTTTATAATACCTGTATCTTTGCAAATATTACATTCAAAATGAGGCTCAAAATCTTCTTTTTTTAGACCTATCTTTTTTAATTCAGTAATTTCTTTTTTTTCTAATTCACTTAGTTTTAAGCTTATGTTTTCCGCTTCTATTTGTCTTGTAATCTCATCCGAGTTTAACATTATTCTAGCTGATTTTATTGCAAGGGTATGTTTTTTGTTTTCTATTTCCTCAAGTTTTGGATTTTCAGTATATATTTGATCTTTTTTTTGTTTTGCAAACTCTATATTTCTTTGCCTTTTAATATCATATTCTCTTTTTATTTGTTTGTGTACATCACTATCCATAAAAACCCTCCCAACTTATTTGTTTTACACTTACTATTATACGTTATCGTAAAAGGACTCTAAATCCTCATAATCTCTTTGCTCATAATTTTGATATTTAGTTTTTGGTTTTGTTGTTTTGGCATAAGGTTTAGCTTTTGTTTTATCTAAACTTTGAGCTTTTTCTTCTTCTAAATCTTTTACATTTTTAAAACCTTTTTTATTCCAATTACTAAGGATACCATTTACATAGCTTATTGTAGGGTTTGTTTTTGATACTGTTCTTTTAAGAGCTTCTTCTATCATATCAAAATCATATTTAAAATCTTTTATCCACATATCAATATATTGCTCTTCATATTTTGTGAAATTCCTATTAAGTCTTAGTGCTTTTGAAATTTTTTGTTTTATTTTCAATATTTTATCATAGTTTTCAAGAAAGGTCTCTAATTCTTCAAAAGTTCTTACTCCACCTTTATACCAAGTCTCTGCTACTGCATGTACATATTTTTTATTTAAAGCTTTTCTTTCTTGACAATAATGAAACAGTGCTATCATAACTTCTTCAGACAATTTATAGTTTTCAAACATTGTCCCAATATCTGTATACCACCCAAGTGACATAACACCCTGGAAAAAACTCTCGTTTATTGCAGATGCTGCAGCTATCCTCTTCCTTTCTGTTTCTGTCTGAGTTTTTGTTTTTTTTGGCTCCATCTTAGGTATATATGATTTGTTTACCTCTGCTTCTTTTATATCTACTATATTAAATCCATGCGTTGTCTTAATTATTAAATCTTCTGTTTGTAATCTATCCAAACTAAAAGAAATCTCTTGCTCGCTGACCCCCATTTTTTTGGCCATTGCACTAATTTCTATTTCTTTCCCGTTTTTGCATAAGAATAAAATATATAAATACACTTTAACGTCAATCCCTTGAAGTACATTCATATAGTTTAATATAAACAGATCTGGTAGTGCTGTATCACTTAACTCTATCTTATTTTTTTGTACAAACTTCATATAACTCAAATCTCCTACACTCATATTTTTTTGTGTTTAATAATTATATCATTAGTTTGCTTCTTTTACAATATATATTTCTAAAATTCCAAAAGAATTTTTTCAAAACAAATCCACTTTTTTTTATAAAACTTTTTTATTTATTTGTTCATTTTATATCTATTTTCATAAATAGCTTTATCATACTTTTCCATATCTTTAAAATTATTTTCATTTATGAACATATTATTTTTCATTTCGAATTTTAATATTGTTACAAATACATCTATTATGCTTTCGTTATTTACATTAACACAAGATATTGCAATTACAGGTACTGTTAGAGCCATAAATATATATACTTTTATTTCTAAATTGAAACTAAAAACACTTAACACATATCCTATTATAAAAACATATATTACTATAGCTATAAGTGATTTATAATCTATTATACCAAACCATTTATTTTCCCTTTTATAATTATAATATATTGGTTGTTCATTTATTTTTTGCATTTATTCTCCTTTTGTTTTATATTTATCATTTAAATAAATTGTTTATTGGCTGTGTTGTAGAAATATTTACAAATATATCTTTTACAAAATTATTTAACCTATATAAAAGATATATACTTCCAACAAGTATTATTTTATACATAACACTGTCTACCTCTTTATACATTATAGGTATAAAAATTATTATTTTTACAACAACTTGTGTGAGTAGACTTATAACAAGCGTTCTTCCCCAAGTTTTAAATATACCGTTTGTAATATTGCTACTAAGCGTGACAAGTGCTATTGGTGAAATTATTATCAAAAAAATTATAGTAACATATCTTATAGAAAAATTAATTAATATAGACACAGCACCAAAAGATATTATCCCTTTAATTAATCCATCTAATGTAAATAAATCGTTTTTCATAAAATCTTTTATAGACAAAATGTTTTCTTTTAGATTTTCAAACGTTATTTGTTTTCCCGCTATTTGTTCTGTAAACATCGTTATAGCATTTGTAAAAGCATCTACTATAGTAAGTAGTTGTTCACATATAAAATAGCTGTTATTTACAAATATACTTACAACAACTAATTTTAATATAAATAAATATATGTTTTCTGCTTTGTTTCCGTTATATAAACACATAAGTTGTGTAAATGTATAATATACCACATAAAACAATACTAATGCATTTGCAATTATTATTACTCCATTTACTTTATTTTCCAAAAAAACATTTCTTAAAGGTTCTTGTTTTAATATCTCGGGTCCTATAACAACTATTTTATCTAATACTTCATAAACTTGTCCTTCAACCGACTTAAAAAGTTTTTCTGCAATTATATTTAAATTGTTTAATATATCTCCTGTTTCCATTTATTTTAAAACCACATCTACAAATTTTATTATTAAATCTACAGAAATAATAATTCCATAACATATAACTGCGTTTACTATTACTTTTTTTCCTTTTACCATTTTTTCCTCATCACCAAAACTTAATTTTCTCATAAACACTCCTGTTGCAATAGCAACACCTGCTGCAGGAGTTGCTAGTTTTAACAAATACCCTTGTATTTTTTTTAATGCTGAGTTTAATTTATTTACAAGCGTTGGATCTCCAGTAGCACAAAATACAAACGAAAAACTAGCTACCATAAATATTAATAACACTATTATCATTATTGCTTTCTTTTGATACCTCAACACTTTCTTTTTTAATCTCTTTTCTTTCATTTTTTTGGCCCTCCCATCTTTTTATATATACCTTTTCGTACACTTTTATTTCTTCACCATTAGATATTATGCATAGTGCTTCGAATGTTTTTAAATCTTGCGTAAAATATTTTTCGTTTAAAATATAATCAAATCTATTTGTTGTAGAATAACTTTTAGAAAGTCCCGATTTATAATTTCTAAATTCATTAGATATCACTTTATATTTACTGTTTTGTGATGTTTCACTAAAACTTAAGGTTCCACTTTCTTTTAATTCTTTTCCTACATAATTTATAATCTTTGTTACAGTATAAATATCATCTTGCCTAAAGCATATTTTATTTACCATGCTTTGAATTATAACATTTGCTGTTGTCTCTTTTTTGAGCGCACAAAATAGAGAAGTATAGCTTTGTATACTTAATATATTTATACATCTATATTCTCTTGAAAGCGAAAAAAATGACGCATCTTCCGCATTACTTATAATTTGATACTCATCACATAGGAAAAAAATTGGATTTGATTTTAAATTGTTAGATAAAACTTGTTTTTGAAAATCTAGCTTTAAATATGTTGCTATAATTTTTGAAAGATTAGCGTTTTTGCTTATATCCATTGATAAAACTATTATTTTTTTACTAAAAAAATTTATTTCTTCTGTTTTGGAACAAAACTTGTCACATATTTTTTTATTACTTACAAACACTCCTGTAACTCGTGTAATCTCTGCTTTTATAATCCCAAGGGTTCTTTCATCTAATTTTAAATATTCTTTTTTTATATTATCTATTGAAGTCGTCAATTCAAAAAGCTCTTCTTCTAAATACTTATTTTGAACAACTTTTTTCTTTATTTCTTCTAATTTTAAATATAAATATTCTTTATCTATAACAAGTTTGTGAAGTTCGTAAAAGTTTACATATGAATTATATGCTCTAATTAATACAATAAAATCTCGTATATAACTCTCTGCTTTATCTAACCAAAAAGAATCTGATGTGTTTTCAGTTGAAAGCAATGTTAATACTTTTTTTATTCTACTTGCAATCTCAATTGCACTTATATCTGGTCTATTTAAAGGATTATACAAAACGTTTCCTTCTAGAGAAATTTCTAAAATATCCATAGACTTACACGTGGAATCCCTAATACGTTTTACAGTATCAATGAAGTTTCCTTTTACATCTATAATAACTCCATAAATTTTGTTTTGTAAAAGCCCTTGTAATATATTAGATATTGCACTGCTAGTCTTCCCACTGCCTATACTTCCCGTAATTAATATGTTTTGATATAATCCTTTTTCATTTAATATAACCTCTAAATTGTTTTTTATATCTTTGCCTAAAGATATATTCATACCGCACGCTTCTAATTTTTTATTGTTTTCATCTAAAAGTTCTTTATCTTTTTTTTGTTTACCTATATAATAATAGGAGAGAAAATAATAAATAATATTAATTGAATAAAAAGAAAATAGTACATAGTACATACCTTTAAATAAATAAAAATATTCACCAAAACTCGAAGATAAGTCGATTGATTTGTTAAATATATTGATGTATAAAAAATTAGTTGTAATAAATTTATAAGAAAAAGATACTTTTAAAAACATTGATAAAATATAAAGTATAAAAGTATTTTTTATTTTTATATATATATAGGGTGATGATTTTATATTTTCAAATTTATTGATCAAACTGTTATTATGATTGTAATTATGCTTACTTAAACTGCCAGCTATATTTTGCAGATCATTTTTAGTTATATACCTTCTTAACTTTTCTCCATCTTTTGAAAGTATATAATTTTTATCAACAAGGAAATATAGCCTCAAAAAGAAAAAAACTATATAAAAAATATACGTTGAAATAAAAAACATAATCACCACCCCTAAAAACATTCTAACATTTTAAAAACACTTCGTCAACTTTATTTTCACTATATTACAAAAACAGCTAAAAGTTCTAGTTTTTCGACAAAAAAATAAAAAAACTTAGCTATATTTATATTAACTTCTTACTTTTTAAAGGCTCGTTATTTTATTTATATATTTTTTTAAAAATCTCTTAACTTTTAGTTGGTTTTGTGGTATAATAGCTAACATGTTAGGAGAGTGCAACGTTTGAATAATTTATACTTATATATTGAAAACACTAAAATAAATGAAGCCGTAAAATATGGAATGAAATTATCTGAGTACGCTAATAAGTGTTTAGCAATAGCAGATATTGAAAAAAATTCTATTATAGCTTATTTATCACCCAAAGATTGTGATCTATATTATGATATCCAATACACTTGCTTAAAAATCGTAGCCGATAATTTAAATGTATATATATATAACAAAACATGTGAAAATACCAATGCTTTAAAGCATTTTTTAGTAAAAAAAGAAAAATATAAAATTGGTGATTTTGAAGAACCTATAGCAATTATTTGCTCTTCAATATTACCTGAAAACATTTCTATATACAATAAAATTATAGATCAACCGGTTATAATAGAAAACTCAAAAGATTTTTTTTATGAAAAAGCAATATGTGATATGTTTGAGACGGGTCTTTTTACCACATATGAACTTTATCACTTGTTACTTATCCTTGGAGAGCAAAAAGAAATATTTAAACCTATTAAATGTGATGATAAAATAAAAATTTTGTTTGATAAAAAACACAATAAAAAATATACTCGAAAAATCAATTCTAGGTAGAAATACAAATCAACTATAAACTTAAAAGTCTAAAAGCTCCTCTAAACTATTGTTTAATGGAGCTTTTATCAAGATTTCTTTATTCTAATTATACTACAATTTGATCATATAACAAAAAAACTTCTTTTGAATTAATGTTTTTTTCTTTTCTTTTCTCTTCACTTAAATTTTCTATTATACAAATGCTATCACTAGTTATTTTAACTTCTACCGGAACATTTACATAGTTTCCACCTTTAATTATTGTAATGTAATTATACCCTAAAGTTTCGTCTTTTTTAATAGAATTTAGAGGGGCAGACATACCACTAACTTTTGCCCATACAATTTCTACATTTAAAACTCTGGCATCTACTATTTGCTCTATTCCATCAGTAATTTTAAACAAAATATAATTCTCTTTTTCACTCTTTTTTAACTTTACAAGGGTTCCATTTAAAGTGTTTTGTTCTTTATCTGTTATTTTTAACAGATAGTTTTTTCCCTCTTTAATATATTGTTCATTTTCTCCTTGTGGTTCTTTTACTAATACATATACATTAAAGTTATCTACTATTTTTATACCAAAATTATTAATGTTATTTTTCATATATTTTTCTATTATATTGTCGAAATCTTCTTCTGTATAATCTAAAGCATTATCATATGTTGCAACTTCTTCTAAATTATCTATTTTATATGTTACAACCCCAGCCGCTGGTGCTCGTATATTTCCATTTGAACTTTTTGAACCTTCTTCTATTTTTTCTCTTTTTTCAATAAGTTCTCTAATCTTTGAGCCTTTAGGACTAATCTGACCAAGTGTAATTATTTTTTTATACGAAAGCTCATCTATTTTATGTTTATATTCTTGTATTTTTACATATGATGTTATTTGTGTAGCTTCTTGTGTAAAACGTGCTATTTCTGTATCTATTGCATTAATATCATTTGAATACATTATAGGTAAGTCTTTTATTATGCTTTGTATTTCTTTATCTATTATCTCTATTTGCTTTAAATAATCATCATAATTTTTATCTTTATACATAGATACAATCTCTTGCTTTGAGGCCCTTTTCCCTTGTTCTATTACAGGGACCGTTGCATCTGTTTTACTAAGTTGTATCTTAGTTTCTTTTTTTATTAAATATGCAAATGTATCTGATACTTTTTCTACATAGCCATTTACTATAGTATAAACTGTCTTTGATTTAAACATTTTGTTATATATACTCACTCCTCCAAAGACAAATATTGCTATAGCAAAAATAGCAATCATTATTTTATTCCTTTTATAAAAATTTATAGCTTTAGTTTTTATTTCTGAGTTCATTTATCTACCTCTAACAAATATTATTTATTATCTCATTTGTCAATTCTTCTTTATTTTTTTCTCCATCAATAGAGTATGTTTTCAATTTATTTCTAAACCACGTAACTTGTCTTTTAGCGTACCTTCTAGTTTCTTGTTTTAGTTTATTTGTTGCATCTTCTAAAGTTATTTCTCCTTCAAAATATGGAAAAAACTCTTTGTAACCTATTGCTTGCATACAAGTAACTGTTTTGCTAAGTTTTTTATCAAACACCATCTTTGCTTCTTCCTCAAGACCTTGTTTTATCATTAAATCAACTCTTTTGTTAATTCTTTCATATAAGTTTTGTCTAGGAAAATCTATACAGAAAATCTTGAAATCGTATTTGACATCTTTTAAATCAATTCTTGATTTTTCTTCTTTCATATGCTCTGATTTTGTTTTATTTGAATACTTTGCAATCTCTATAGCTCTTATAACACGTTTTAAATTGTTTGAGTGAATATTTGCCGCTGCTTGTGGGTCAATTTTTTTTAATATATTATGTACATATTCATTTGAATATTTTTCACTAAGATTATATAACTGCGCTCTATAGTTCTCGTCAATTACTTGTTCTTCAAAATTCATATCATTTACAATTGCGCTGATATATAAACCAGTTCCACCTACAATTATCGGTACTTTATCTTTTGAAATGATATCTTGTATTTTATCATAACACATAATTTTAAAATCTGCAACACTAAAATTTTCTTCTATACTGCAAATATCAATTAAATAATGTTTAATTCCTTCCATTTCTGCTCTTTTTATTTTAGCAGTAGCTATATCTAGTCCTTTATATATTTGCATAGAATCAGCTGATATAATTTCTCCATTTATTTTTTTTGCAACTTCTATGCTAAGTCCTGTTTTTCCAGATGCCGTAGGTCCTACTATACATATTACTTTTGGTTTCATTTTTTCTACCTTTATCATTTCCTTAAAAATCTTCTCTCTATTTCATACTTAGATATCTCATATGCAGTTGGTCTTCCATGTGGACAAGTAAAAGGATTTTCTAATTTAACCATATCTGATATAAGAGCTTTTTGTTCTTGTTCATTTAATTTCATTTTACCTTTTACAGCTGCTTTACATGCAATTGTTGCTAAAAACCTAAACTCTTTTTGTGTAGTCTGTGTTTTAAGAGCACCTAGCAATTCATCTATTATATCTTTAAACATTGATGCATAATCTATACTATAACCAATATTTGGAACTCCAGATATCTTTATTGCTTTATCTCCAAATTCTTCTATAATAAAGCCACTACGTTCAAACATTGACGCGTTTTGTTCTACTATATTTTTCTCTTTTGTTGTAAGCTCTACAAGTATTGGTATTAAAAGAAGTTGGCTTTCTTTATCTTTAGAATAATAGGTTTGTTTTATTTGTTCATATAAAAGTCTTTCGTGTGCAGCGTGTTGATCTATTATATACATTTTCTCTTTTATTTGTATTATTATATATGTATCAAATATTTGTCCAACATATCTATACATAAGATCTTCTTTTTCTATTTTAGATATATTTTCTGAAGTTGTCATTTCTTTTTTTAACTCATCTTCTATTGTTTTAGTTTCATTTAAAACTTTATTTTCTGTTATCTCTTTTGGAATTTCGTTATTTGTAAGCTCATATTGGTTCTGCGTTTCTTGCTTAACCTTTTTTTCTAAAGCATATATATCCTCACTTTTTTCTGAGATATATGGTACATTAGTATTTTCTGCCATCTCAAAATTAAATTTTTTTGTTAGTTTATTATTTTGAATAGTTTGATTATCTTGAAAGTTTATTACACCATCTTTTTCTATTGCTTTTGAAATGTTTTCTATATTCTCTACCGTTTCTTCTTTTATTTCATTTGCAATTGTTGCAAAAGGACTATTTTTTCTGTTATCTTGTTCAATGGATGTTCTTAATGCGTAATATATTGAATCAAACACTTGTGCTTCGTTTTCAAATTTAACTTCTAGTTTTGCAGGATGTACGTTTACATCTATATTGTTTGGATTGATTTTTAAATTAATTACACAAAAAGCAAATTTGTTTATTGCAAGCTTTTGAGTATACGCTTTATCTATTGCACTTGTAATAGTTTTACTTTTTACATATCTTGAATTTATATATGTATATTGACGAGTTCTAGTTGAGCGAGAAATTTTAGAATTGCCTATCATTCCTGTAATTTTTATCCCCTCATATTCGTAGTCTATAGGTATTACATTTTCATATACATCTTTTCCAAATATATCAAATATAGTATTTCTTAAATCCGAATTTCCAGATGTCTGTATTATTGTTTTATTATTATTTATATACTTTATACTTATTTGTGGATTTGCAAGAGCTATCCTAATCATTACATCTTCTATATATCCTGCTTCAGTATAGTCTTTTTTTAAAAATTTAAATCTAGCCGGAACATTAAAAAACACATCTCTAATTTCTATTTTTGTTCCCGTTATTGCAGCTATTGGTTCTACACTTAAGATATTACCCGCTTCAACTATTGCTTTTGTTCCTATATTTTCGTCTTTATTTTTTGTGACTAAATTTACTTTTGAAATTGCTGCAATAGAGGCTAAAGCTTCTCCCCTAAACCCCATAGATGTTATTTTGTGTAAATCTTCTTCTTTTCGTATTTTACTTGTTGCGTGTCTTTCAAATGCCATTTCAATATCATCTGATGCAAATCCTTTTCCATTATCTGTTATTTTTATATATTTTATTCCACCACTTTTAATCTCTACACTCACCAAACTAGCTCCGGCATCAATTGAATTTTCAACTAACTCTTTTACAATTGAAGATGGTCTATCAACAACTTCTCCTGCTGCTATTTTATTTACTGTATGTTCATCTAATAAAATTATACTTCCCAAAAAAGCACCTCTTTTTCTTTTTATTTTTATTTTATTTTTATTTCTCTTTTTTCTTTTTATTTTCTATTTTTGTTTTTGTATTCTATATTATATTTTAAAGACAATACTTAACAAATAGTTTTTTTATTCTATTTAACGCCATATTTTCTTAATTTGTTAAGTGTTGCTTCAAGACATTTTTCTAAATATCTTTCTGTATCTTCTACTGTTATAAAAGAATTTATCCTGTCTACTTGCGGTATAGCTACTTCAAAATATTTATCTATAGCGCTAAAATATTTGTCTTGCGTATTCCTAAGCATTTCTTTTTTTATTTGAACTATATCGACATTATATTTTTGTATTATATATTTATCAACATATGCATAATCTAAATATATATCTTTTAAAAACTCTTCTAATGTGTGCTTTGTGTTATCATTTTGATAAATAACACTTCCATTTTCTGCATAGGCAACAAACTTTGGAATAAACTGTTCATACCAAATCTTATCTTGTAGTAAATGTGATAGATATCCTAAAGAAATCGAATTATCTTTTGATTTAAGTTCACATTTGTTTTCCCTTTCAAATTTATCTATATCTGGTATATTTATAACTTTTCCATCTAACTCTATTGTATTCATATAATGTGATTCTGCTTTTAATATCCCTTTTTTACAAAGTATTCCTGGCAATATATTTCCTATATAGTACCTATCATCTAATTCTAATCTATCTTTTACTAATTTTGCAATACACGTATGCAATATTAAAGATGCCATAAATCCCACTCCTTTTTGGTTATTTTTTTATTATATCATTTTTGTATTAAATATTCAATAAAAAAATCCATGTCGACTTTGCTGTTTTTCTTCTACATATACTTTACAAGCTAAGATTTATTTTAATTTCTCTTTTAATCTATACAAAACTTCTAACGCGTCTTTTGGGGTAATCTCATCTAGTTGAGTTCTTTCAAGTATTTTTGTTATCTCAGCCATTTTGTAATTAAACATATCTACTTGAATTTCTTCTGTAGTTATTTTCTTTTTGTTTTCTTTTATTGTTTTTTTTGCCAAATCTATATTTTCTAATTCTTTTAATATCTCTTTTGCTCTTTTTATAACAACTTTAGAAATGCCTGCAAGTTTTGCAACATAAATACCATAAGATTCATCGGCCCCACCACGAACTATTTTTCTTAAAAAGATTACCTCATCTCCACGTTCTTTTACCTGTACAGAATAATTTTTAACACCATCTATTTTTTCTTCTAATTCTGTAAGTTCATGATAGTGTGTTGCAAAAAGTGTTTTTGCTCCTATTTTTTGAATATCCGCTACATATTCTACTGTCGCCCAAGCAATGGCTAAGCCATCGTAGGTAGAGGTCCCTCTTCCTATTTCATCCAATATAATTAAACTGTTTTTTGTTGCGTTTTGTAGTATATTAGATAATTCTTGCATCTCAACCATAAAAGTAGATTGCCCCATAGCCAAATCATCTGAAGCGCCAATTCTTGTAAATATTCTATCAACAATTGATATTTTAGCGCTTTCTGCTGGAATAAAGCTTCCAAGTTGTGCCATATATGTGTTTATTGCAACTTGCCTCATATATGTTGATTTACCAGACATATTTGGCCCAGTTATCACAAGGAATCTATCATCGGTATTATTTAAAAGTGTATCATTTGGTATAAATTCTTCACCTTTTATAGCTTTTTCTACTACAGCATGTCTTCCTCCTGTTATCTGTATTATACCATCTTCTACAATTTCAGGTTTTATATAATTATTATTTACCGCAACTTGTGAAAAAGAGCAAAGTACATCTAAAATAGAAACTATGCTAGCTGCTTTTTGAATTCTAATTACCTGATTTGCGATATCTTCTCTTATTTTACAAAATAGTTTATATTCTATATTTATAAGCTTATCTTTTGAACCAAGTATCTTTTCTTCAAGAACTTTTAATTCTTCGGTTATATATCTTTCAGCACCTGTTAATGTTTGTTTCCTTATATATCTGTCTTCTGGCACCATATTTTTATATGAGTTAGTAACTTCTATATAATATCCAAAAACTCTATTATATCCGACTTTTAAGCCTTTAATCCTAGTTTCTTCTTTTTCTTTTGTTTCAAGCTCCATAATATAGTTTTGTCCATCAGTAGAGGCTGCTCTATATTCATCTACTTGTTCGTTATATCCTGTTTTAATTATCCCTCCATCTTTTATTGTAATGCCTGAATCTTCTTTTATAGCACTATCAATTTCTTCATATATATCATCAAGCGTCTCTAGACTATTTTGTAATTCTGTAAAATATGAATTTTTACTTTTATCACAAATTTGTAATAAAAGTTTTTTTAATGGTGGTAATTTTTCAAGTGAGTTTTTAAGTGATATTAATTCTCTTGCGTTAGCACTTGTTCCTACTACTTTTGATATTAATCTTTCAATATCATAAATTGGTTTTAATATATCTTGCAGTTGTGTCCTGTTTATGCTATCGTTTACTAGTACTTCAACAGCGCCCTGCCTTTTTTCAATCTCAGTTTTATCTAAAAGAGGTGCTTCTAACCATTTTCTAAGAAGTCTACCACCCATAGATGTAAGTGTTTTATCTAAAGCCCAAAGAAGACTTCCCTTTTTTGTTTTTTCTCTATTTGATTCTAATATTTCTAGATTTTTTCTTGTTGTTGCATCTAATTGCATAAATTTCTCTATTTTATATATAATTATTTTATTTATTTGATCTATATTTGTTTTTTGTGTTTTCTCAATGTAGTTCATTAACAAAGTTGATGCCATTATCTCTACATTTTCTAATATTATTTTATTGCTTTTTATTATTTTATTTAAGAAAACACTTTCAGTAAAATCATTATAATCTGATATATATATATCAAAAGTTTTCTTTAATTCTTTTATAAATAAAGTGTTTGTACTTGTTGAGTTAGAAATAACCACTTCAGAAGGTGATATTCTTGATACTTCATTTATTATTTTTATATCCATATCCATACCTGAAATACTAGATACACAAAACTCACCCGTAGATATATCACAAAAAGCTATTGCGCATATATTATTCTTTAATACAATAGTACAAATATAATTATTTTTTTTATCATCTAACATGGTAAGCTCTGTAACAGTTCCAGGAGTTATTATCTTTACTACATCTCTTTTTACTATTCCTTTTGCTGTTTTAGGATCTTCTATTTGTTCACAAATCGCTACTTTGTATCCTTTTTCTATCAGTTTGGGTATATATGTGTTTACAGCATGATGTGGTATCCCACACATTGGAGCTCTTTTATCCAAGCCGCAATCTTTGCCTGTTAGTGTAAGTTCTAATTCTCTACTACAAATCTTTGCATGATCAAAGAACATTTCATAGAAGTCTCCTAGTCTATAAAACAATATACAATCACTATATTTTTCTTTCGTTTCTAAGTATTGCTTCATCATCGGTGTAAGTGCCATATTCAATTCCCCCTGTATATTTTTTATTTATTTCTTTTCTACATTTCATTATTTTAAATTTATTATATCAGATTTTGACATAATTTTCAATAAAAAAACAATAAAAGAAACACATCTAGTTGATATGTTTCTTTATTTAATTTTTACTTTGCTAATTTTTCTACAACCTTACTAGCAATTGTTGCGGTGTTCTGTGTTTTTGGAATCTTTGTTTCCTGTGGATTTTCCAAAAAACGCTTTAACAACTCATGAGTTGTTGCATCACAAGTATAACCTTTTTCAATTGCATGTTTATAGTTTTCTGCTTCTTGCCCTGGTATATATGTAAATAGAGCTGAAAACGGATGCCACTGTACTTCTTCCGTTTGACTTCCTCCAGCCTTTGCAATATATACAGAGGTTCTAACAAGTTTTTCGTGAATCGATTCTGGCAAACAACCCGTTATAATCACATCACAGCTATTGGTTCTGTCTATAATTTCTTCTGCTTTTTGTTTCCAAGCTTTATTGTCTCCACAATTTAGTATAATCTTGCCTTTAAAAGATTCTAATATTGTTTCGATATATTTTCCACCATCACCAATCCCTGAAGCACTTCCTAAATTAGCATATAGTCTGCCAATATTAATACTTTCTGGTTTTGGTGGATTTTTTTCAAGAAAATTAAACATCCCCCCCATAATAACAACTTGTTTTTCATAGTTTACTTCTTGTAATGCCTTTTTATAACAACTTAAGCCTGTGCTCCAGCTTAATTCGTCTTTTAAAAAATACGAATACACTTCTTTACCAGAAGACTCATTCTTATGATAGGGATTGTTTAAAAATCCTATTGGTGATAAGTCAGGCGAAACAATTCCAATTGAGTTAACACTTGGTATTTCCACCCCAAAGAGCATTGCTGTTGTATATGTAAATGTAGATACAGCAATTTTAATATTTAAAGTTTCGAAAAGTTCTTCTATACTACTAGAATAAAGATCTTTTGTGCTTTTAAATATTATATCAGAAATGGGTTCTTTGCTCACTAAATATCGTACTAATTTCCAAGCTATAGGAAAATGTCTTGCAATGTTACTCCACATACAATTGTTAAATAAAGCTCTTGCTTCACTTTTAATATATATGGGATCAATTAAAACTACATTATATCCTTTGTTTACAAATTCATCTGCGAGTACCTCTGCTGGTTGTAAGTGACCTTTCCCTGATATACCAGTAAATATTCCTACTGTTATATTATGGCTATATCTTTCTTTATTTGCAATAATCTGCCGTATTTGCTCTTCATTTGTTATAACACGATTGCAATATAACTCTGGAAAACTTATTCCAATATCATCCGCTTTTACCTTCCGGCCCATTAATTCTGAAAAAAAAGCTAACGCTTCTTCTGAATACTTGTCATCCGAATTCTTTTTATATCTTTCTTTTGGTAAAATTCTTATACCTTTTGACATTGTATACCTCCATTAGAATATACTTATTTATTTTTTTACATAACTATTATATCATTTTTTTTAAAAATGTCAAATTCACTATGGTTTTTACAGTGGTAACGAATGAAGTTTACAAATGGCTAAAAACCAACATAAAATAA
>JAVXNL010000002.1:39426-53492 GCA_036645795.1 Clostridia bacterium | reverse complement strand
CTACTGTTGGGTTAGAGTTCACTACTTTTGATTGTTAATGTTAACAACTGTTGATATATCCGTTAAACAAAAGAAATTATAGTATATAGCAATGAAATTTAATTATGTGATTTATAATTCTTACAACTCAATATATTGCATTTTATGAATAATAAAATTTAAAAAGTAGTAAACGGTAACTTTTCTAGTATAAAATTTATATAAAAAGTCTTTAAAATGTTGACTTTATAAGTAAAACAGTATAATATATATATGTACAAATGAGGAGGAATTAAAGATGGAACTTAATGCCAAATATCAATATACACATTTTATATATCCATTTGTAGTTGAAAATAACAAGTATTTCAACTTTATACAATCATTAATAAAACAAGAAAGAACTTGGAACATAAAGATTCATCAAGCTAAAACAGATGAAGCACTATATAACTTTTTCTTGCCATACATGAGAAAATTTTTGTTTCCAACACTTTTTTGGAATAAAGAATATATCAAGCAATATAAATCAATGAGCGTTATAAAGAAGGCTAATGCGGTAAGTAAACTTTCTTGTACAACATTTGAGTATAATTTATCAAGTATAAAAACAGGAAGCGTTTCAGGTAAGCAATATGGTGCGATACATTTTGATATTTCACATATAAAACTAGTGTGCTTTGAATCTGGAATATGCTTTTTAGATATAAAAACAGAAATAGATGAAGAATTAGAAGATGGAACAATAGAGTTTTCTAAAGTACTCGATTTTAATCACTATTTTAGAAATTTAACACCAAGAGCAATATCTCATCTTAGTGACAAATCAACTATAAAAGGAAAAAATATTGATAATATAGAAAGTATTGCTACCTTTATAAAATCAGTAATATCAGGCTTTGAAACAACAGATCTAGAAAAAATATATTATGATAAAATGTTTACCTATTCATATGCATGTGTGGACGGGTGGGATAAAGAATCAGATTTTGCTAAAATAGAAAACGAATTTTATAAGTTTCAATATGTAGTAGATAGTAAAAGTAGTTCTTTGTTTAATAAAGATTGTGCAAGATTAAAACAAGACAGATACTCTAGATGGCAGTATTCAATGTTTGGATTTTCTAGAGAAAGTGGAGTTGTATTTGTATCTGATAAAGAAAAATATAACATAACGAGAATGCCATATAATTTCGAAAAAACATATCTATATATGCTCTTTTTAGCATTTTATCAAAGAATTAGTTTAATTAATTTTTCACAAGATTTAATGAAAAAAGATAAAACAAGAGTTAAAAAGCTAAAGAGCGAATTCACTAAATTTACTCATTTTAGTTGGTTTAGTCAAATCACAAATTCAGAACATGGGATGGATATTTGGAAACGTTGGCAATCAGCATTTGAATTACCAGAGCTATTTGAAGAAGTTCAAAAAGAATATCTTGAATATTATGATTTTGTAGTTGCGAGCGGTCAAGAAAAAATTAACGTTTTACTTATAATACTCTATACTGTAAGTGTAATATTTGCAGGACTCCAGATACTTACTAATTTGTTTAATCTTCATGGGATGAAAGACTATATAATAGTTACAATGATAGCAACAGCGCTAAGTTATCCTATTTTTGTTGCTTTGAGATGGATAAAACATAAAATAGAGGCTTTGTCTAGATAAATAAAAGAAAGAGGAGAAAAATGAAAACATACTGTGGTACGGATATAATAGAGGTTTCAAGAATAGAAGACGCTATAAAAAACACTAAAGGTTTTAAAGAAAACATATATACAGAAAATGAAATTAAAAATATAGATAGCATTAAGTGCCAGATGAAATACCAAAGGTATGCTGGTAGATTTGCAGCTAAAGAAGCAATATATAAAGCAATGTCTAAATGTTTAATTGAAAACAAATTAAATATGAGCTTTTTAGATGTAGAAATAGAAAATGTAGAAGAACTTAAAAATAGACCAAGAGTTGTGATACTTAATAAAAATATTGCAAAGATATGTGAAGTACAAAAAATAGATATTGATGTTAGCATATCTCATATTAATGAAAACGCTATTGCTATGGTAGTAGTAAAAGTAGATGATTAAGAAGACAGGTAAAACAAAAACTAATTTTAAATATAATGGAGTGTGATAAAAGTGTCAAAGCAAAAATATTATATAACAACACCAATATATTATCCAAGTGGTACGTTTCACGTTGGACATTGTTATTGTACAGTTGTAGCAGATACTATTGCGAGGTATAAAAGACTTAGGGGTTATGATGTGTTTTTTTTAACAGGAACTGATGAACATGGACAAAAAATAGAGAGAAAAGCAAAAGATAATAATGAAACACCAAAAGAATATGTTGACAAAATTGTAGTAGATACTAAAGATTTATGGAAAAAACTTGGAATTACATACGATAAATATATAAGGACTACTGATTTAGAACATGAAGAGTGCGTGAAAAAAGTATTTCAAAAGCTATATGATAAAGGAGATATATATTTAGATAGTTATGAAGGAAAATATTGTACGCCATGTGAAGCTTTTTGGACCGAGACTCAATTAATTGATGGAAAATGTCCTGACTGCCAAAGAGAGGTAGAACTTTTAAAAGAAGAAAGCTATTTTTTTAAATTATCAAAGTATCAAGAAAAATTAATTACTTTTTATAATGAACATCCAGACTTTTTAGAGCCTGAATCCAGAAAAAACGAAATGATAAAAAATTTTTTTGAAAAAGGATTAGAAGATTTATGTGTTTCAAGAACTACAATAAACTGGGGAATAAAAGTTCCTTTTGATAAGAAACATACAGTATATGTGTGGTTAGATGCCTTAATAAACTATATCTCAGCTCTTGGATATGCAAGTATAGATAACAAAAATATGGAAAAGTATTGGCCAGCAGATCTACATTTGGTTGGAAAGGAAATATTTAGATTTCATTCTATAGTATGGCCTGCGCTACTTATGGCACTTGATTTAGAACTTCCTAAAAAAATCTATGGTCATGGTTGGTTAATCGTTGATGGTGCAAAAATATCTAAGTCTTTGGGGAATTATAAAGACCCAAGACTATATATAGACCAAACATCAGCAGATTCCTTACGACATTTTTTATTACACGAAGTTACATTTGGTCAAGATGGTAATTTTTCAGAAGAACTTTTTTTGGAAAAATCAAATGCTGAGTTATCTAATGATTTAGGGAATCTTGTCAGTAGAGTTACAGCAATGGTAGAAAAATATAATAATGGAATAATTGTAAAAGCTGAAAATGTTTTAAAAGAGGATATTGATATAGACTTAAGAGACTTAGCAGTAAATATGATAGTTAATGTTGAAAAGCAAATGGATGAATTAAAAATAAACGATGCGATATCTACTATTTGGCAAGTTATTTCAAAGGCAAATAAATATATTGACTTGTCAACACCTTGGATACTCTCAAAAGAAAATAAAAAAGAAAGATTAGATTGTGTGCTATATAATTTGGTTGAAACAATCAGAATTATAACTATTGCTTTACAGATGTACATGATAGAAACTCCTGCTAGAATATTTGAGCAAATTGGAGTAGAAAAAGATATTATATCTTGGAACAGTGCAAAAGAATTTGGAAAATTAAAAGATGGAACAAAGGTAAAAAAAGGCATAAATTTATTTCCGAGAATAGACTTGAAAAAGGAGAATATAGAAATGGAAGAAACAAAAAAACAAGGTAGTGAGGAAATGAAAAATATAAAGGAAATAGAAAAAACAGAAGAAAAAGGGTATATAACAATAGATGAACTTGAAAAAACAGAGCTAAAAGTTGGTCAAATCATAAAAGTTGAGCGAATAGAAAAAGCAGACAAGTTATATAAGCTTAGTGTAGATATAGGAGATAAAACAAGAACAATAGTCTCTGGATTAGTACCTTATTATAAGGAAGAAGAATTAATTGGCAAACAAATAGTTGTTGTAGTAAATTTAAAACCTATAAAACTTAGAGGTGTGGAATCTCAAGGAATGCTACTTGCAGCAGGTGACTCAGATGTTGTTAAATTACTTACTTTGGATAATAATACAGGTGATTTAGAAAACGGAACAACTATACATTAATTAAGGAACAAACAAAGAAAAGTAAGGGGGTAACACAGTATAAAAAGGTATTGTGTAAGGTTTATGGAAGTTAATAATTTAAAAATAAAAAAGATATTGCTTGAAATTGGTGAATGGGTACTATGTTTTGTAATAGCATATATTTTGTACTTATTACTTAATTATTTTGTAGGAGCAATATCTGGTGTAAAGCAAGTATCTATGTATCCAACTGCAAAAGAGGGAGAGAAGCTTTTAATACAAAGACCAACTATATTTAAAAAAGAATTAAAGCATGGAGATATAATTACGTTCGAGGCTCCAATAGATAAAGCAGAATTGGTAGATGTAGATAAATCAGATCCTAGCGCTGTATATGATGAATATACTGGGTTTAATGCTTTTTTATATAGTTTTATGGATATAGGTAAAACAAGCTATGTTAAAAGAGTTATAGGGATTGCAGGAGATCATATAGTAATAACTGAAGCCGGTGAGGTTTTTAGAAATGATAAAAAGCTTGAAGAGTCATATTTAAGAGATGGAAAAACAAATAAAATAGGCGATTATACAGATATAATCGTTCCAAAAGATACTGTGTTTGCAATGGGAGATAATAGACTTCAAAGTAAAGATTGTAGAGAATTTGGATGTATTCCGATAAACAAAGTAAATGGATATGTAATAATGAGAGTCTGGCCATTTTCTAGATGGGGAAAAGTATAAATATAAATAAAGTATAAAAAATAAAAAAGTGAAAAGAGCTAAGGGGCGGTAATAAGTATGTTTGAAAGTATAATTGGACATAAAGAAAATAAAGAAATATTAGAAAACACAATAGATACTGGTAATATTTCACATGCATATTTATTTGCAGGACAAAAAGGTATAGGTAAGTCTCTTATTGCTTTTGAATTTGCAAAAAAAATACTTAAAACGGATAATTTAGAAAGTAATCCTGATTATAAATATATATGTAAGTTAGATGAAAAGAAAGGTATTATAGTAGATCAAATAAGAAAAGAAGTGATTGATGATATATACATATCTCCAGCTATTGGTGATAGGAAAGTATATATAATAGATGATGCTCGGAAGTTTAAATATATCCTCACAAAATGCACTTTTAAAAACATTAGAAGAGCCTCCTAAATATGCAGTTGTAATACTTGTTGCAACAAGTATAAGTTCTTTTTTACCAACAATAATATCAAGAGTTACTCAAATGAATTTTAATGGTATAAAAAAAGAAGAATTGCAAAAATATATAAGTGGTAAATATAATGTCTTTTTAGAAGACAATATTGTAAGTTATCTAAATGGCTCGATTGGCTCTGCAATAGATATTATAGAGAAAAAAGAAATAGAAAAGTTTCAAAAAGTAGATATATTATATAGAAGTATTGTACAAAAAGATAGTATAAAAGCACTTATGCAAATAGCCGATATAGATTTTTTGGATGAGTATATACTTGACTATTTTGAGTATATACTATATATAAATTGCAATTATAGTTGTATTAAATTTGTGGAAAAAGCAAACATAAGATTGAAATATAACGGAAATTATGATATAGTGGTAGATAATATGATATTAAAAATAATAGATGAAATTTAAGGAGAAAAAATGATGGAAAAAATGATAGGAGTAAGGTTTAAAAAAACTGGCAAACTATACTATTATGACCCTCTTCATTTCGGATTTAAAATAGGTGATAACATAATTGCTGAAACCGAAAGAGGCGAAGAACTAGGTAGAGTTGTGAAAATAATAGATAAAGAAAACATACCAGAAAATATTGAAGCGCAAAAAATAATAAAACCTGCTACTAGAAAAGATATGGAAATATTTAAAGAAAATGAAAAGAAAGCACAAGAAGCTTTATTATATTGTAAAACAGAAGTGCAAAAAATAGGACTAAACATGAAGATACTTATAGCAGAATATACATTTGATTTAACAAAATTAACAATATATTTTGTATCTGAGGAAAGAGTGGATTTTAGGGAGCTTGTAAAGTCCCTTGCGTCAAAGTATAGAGCAAGAATTGAATTAAGACAAATAGGACCAAGAGATGAAATTAAATCATATCCTAATTTAGGAATGTGTGGTAGAGAGGTTTGTTGTAGAACATATTTACAAGACTTTGATCCTGTAACAATAAAAATGGCCAAAGAACAAGGGTTGCAAATAAATATGTCTAAATTATCAGGGGCTTGTGGAAAACTTATGTGTTGTCTTAAGTATGAAGAAGAAGCATATAAAGAAAACTTAAAAAAATTACCAAGAGTAGGAGAGCTGGTAACTATAAAAGGAGAAGCTACACCTGGAAAAGTAACTAATGTAGATGTACTTACATTACATGTAAAAGTAAGGTTTGGAGAAAGTAAAGAAGAAGAGAGATACGAGAAATATCCTGTAAAAGATGTAATGTGGGATAAAAAAAACAATGAAGATTATAATCATGAATTAAAAGATGAAGAAAAAAGCAAATATAAAAGATAGTTATATTTAAAATATTAATATAAGGGGGTGAGTTTGTTGGCATATAAAATAAGTGATAGATGTATATCTTGCGGAGTATGTTCTCCAGAGTGTCCGGTAGGAGCAATTTCTCAAGGAGATCAAAGCTATGTAATAGATCCAGAAAAATGTATAGAATGTGGAGCTTGTAAATCAGTATGTCCTGTTGAGGCACCTGAGATAGAGGCTTAATATATATAAACAAACAAAGTGGTAGCAAAAAAACGCAATCACTTTGTTTTCAATTGTTTCAAAAAAATGCTAACTTTGAAGTTTCCGTACTATCCTAGTTATTATCCAGAGCTCTATTTTGTCTTTATAATTTGGATAAATATAGGATTGGATAGCTAATTTGAATTTAACAAATCTACTGGGTAATAAATTATATCGAAAAAAATTAGGTAACTATTGCAAAGTGTTAAAACTTATGTTATACTTAAAATATAAATAGAATAAAGGCTATGATGAAGAGGAGTAAGGTGTAAGTTACTTAAAAAGAGAGAGAAATTCAATTAGGTTGAGAAATTTCTTAAGAAAAACGCATCTAAAAGTAGCTTCGGAGCTGGTACGCAGAAGTGTAAATGTGTAAGTGTATCCCGAGCAAACGGTTATTTGTAGATTAAGTGCATATGTGTTACATATGAATTAAGGTGGTACCGCGAATCACAGTCATTCGTCCTTAAAGTTTTAAGGATATAAATGGCTGTTTTTTTGTATAAAAATGTGGAAAAAGATGTGGTGAAAAATATGTTAAAAAATGTAGAAATATTAATAGCTCTTGTATTACTTTTAATAGCAGTTATGTGTATATATAACGCAAGATGGATAGTCAAAAACAGGTTTAAAATGTTTAACGAAAATAGAGCTGTAGATGTGATAAAGATAACTGGATATGTTGTAAGTGTTTTGGCATTGTTATTTATATATTTAAAACATTAAGTAGTAAATAACAATATAATACTTACTTTAGCAAACAAGAAAAACAAATAAGTTATGTAATAGTATAATACAGGTGTATATAATATTTAGTTAAGTTATATATTATATAGCACATAAATAGAATAGTAAAATATAAGAAAGGTAGAAATATAATGGAGAAAAGGTTTGATTTTAAAAAAAGAGAAGATAAATTGTATAAAACGTGGGAAGAGAACGGGTATTTTAAAGCTAAAAAAGTAGAGGGCAAAAAGCCATTTGTTATAGTTATGCCACCACCTAATGTAACAGCTAAGCTACATATGGGGCATGCTCTTGACAATACCATTCAAGATGTATTTATAAGATATCACAGATTAAAAGGAGAGCCTACTTTATGGATACCTGGAACTGATCATGCAAGTATTGCGACTGAAGTTAAGGTTGTAGAGAAGCTAAAGCAAGATGGAAAGACTAAAACAAGTATAGGTCGAGATGCATTTTTAAAAGAGGCATGGGAATGGAAAGAAAAATATGGTGGACAAATTACACAGCAATTAAGAAAACTTGGCTGTTCATGTGATTGGGAAAAAGAAAGATTTACAATGGATAAAGGATGCTCAGATGCTGTAACATATGTTTTTGAACAATTATATAATAAAGGCCTTATATATAAAGGAAAAAGACTTGTAAATTGGTGTCCAAAATGTAAGACATCAATATCTGATGTAGAAGTAGAATACGAACCTATTGATTCATATTTGTGGCATATAAAATATAAAATAGAAGATAGTCAAGATTACCTGGTTGTAGCTACAACTAGGCCTGAAACTATGCTACGGAGATAGTGCTCTAGCCGTTAATCCCTCAGATGAAAGATATAAAAATTTAATAGGAAAAAGAGTTTTACTTCCAATAGTAAATAAATATATACCAATAATTGCAGATTATTATGTTGATAAGGAGTTTGGTACGGGTGTTGTAAAGATGACTCCTGCACACGATCCAAATGATTTTGAAGTAGGAAAAAGGCATGATTTAGAAATAATAAACATTTTAAATGACGATGGAACTCTAAATGAAAATACTGGTAAATATAAAGGAAAAACTTGTCTTAACGCAAGAAATGAAATAGTAGAAGAGTTAAAAAATATGGGTCTTGTAGACAAAATAGAGCCTCATATGCATAATGTAGGAAGTTGCTATAGATGTCATACAACTGTAGAACCATATATGTCTACTCAATGGTTTGTGAAAATGAAAGAGCTTGCTGAGCCTGCAATAGAGGCCGTAAAAAACGAAGAAATAAACTTCGTACCAAAAAGATTTGAAAAAACATATTTTAATTGGATGGAAAATATACAGGATTGGTGTATTTCTAGACAACTATGGTGGGGACATAGAATTCCTGCATATACTTGTGACAAATGTGGAAAACTTATTGTATCAAACACAAAAATAATAGATTGCAAATGTGGAGGTGTATTTCATCAAGACCAAGATACTCTAGATACTTGGTTTAGTTCTGCTCTTTGGCCTTTTTCAACACTCGGTTGGCCTAAAGATACAGAAGAATATGAGTATTTTTATCCAACAACAATGCTTGTAACAGCATATGATATTATAAACTTTTGGGTAAGTAAAATGATATTTTCAGGAATAGCCTATACCGGAAAAATACCATTTAAAGATGTATATATACATGGATTGGTAAAAGATTCAACAGGAAGGAAAATGTCTAAATCACTTGGGAATGGTGTAGATCCATTAGATGTTATAGAAAAATTTGGTACAGATGCATTGCGTTTTTCTTTAATACAAAATATATCACTCGGAAATGATATGAGATATATTCCAGAAAAAGTAGAAGCAAGTAGAAATTTTTCGAATAAGATATGGAATGCGGCAAGGTTTATAAAGATGTATATAGATGAATTACCAAAAGATTTTGAACCTGAGTTTTTTCCTGAAGATAAATGGATATTAAATAGCCTATCTGACACTATAACTAAGACAACAGAATGTATAGATAAGTATGAGATAGGTGTATCAGCACAAATTATATATGATTTTATATGGTCAGATTTTTGTGATTGGTATATAGAAATGGTAAAACACCGTCTATATGGAGAAAAAGACAAGTCATATTTTACCGCAGTATGGACACTTAAATATGTATTTAGAGCTACTATGATATTGCTTCATCCATATATGCCATACATAACAGAAGAGATTTATCTTGAGTTAGATGGAACAGAAGAATCTATTATGATTGAAAAGTGGCCTCAAGCAAAATATAATTTTGAGGAAGAGTCAAGATATGTAGTAAGAATTATGGATATTATAAGGCAAATAAGAAATTTAAGAGTAGAATCAGATATAGCAGCGTCAAAAAAGATTAACGCTTATGTATATATAACTAATGATATATATAAAGAAATATTTAAGATGAGTCAAAACCATATAAAAAGACTTGCAATACTCAAAAACATTGAGTTTATTGAGAGTAATATAGATATAGATAAGACTTTTGTTGCTATACACTCAGAAGATTTAGAGATATATTTAGACTTATCTAGTGCAATCGATATAGAAACAGAAGCAAAAAAACTAAATGACGAAAAAAACAAAATACTAGCTGAGCTAAAAAGAGCTAAGGGAATGCTTTCTAATAGTTCATTTGTAGATAGAGCACCTAGTGAGTTGGTTGAAAAAGAAAAAGAAAAAATTATTAAATACGAAGAATTGCTAGAGAAGACACAAACAAGATTAGAACAATTAATAACAAGATAAAAAGCAAAAAAATAATCAAACAAAAAATATCCAAGTATTGCTGTTATCTATGCTTTACTTGGATGTATATATTAGGAGAAAAGTATGAAAGAAGAAAGCCTAAAAATAAAAAACAATGTAACTAGAAAGGTAAGCATCTTAGGAGTATGTGCAAACTTAATTTTATTAATAATAAAATTAATAGTTGGCGTAAATGCAAAGAGTTATGCTATGATGGCAGATGCACTAAATAGTGCAGGTGATATTTTCAATGCTTTTATGTCATATATCGGCAATAAGCGTTCAAATAAACCAAAGGACAAAGATCATCCATATGGACACGGAAAAGAAGAATATATATTTGCTGTTTTAATTGGAATATCAATGGTTATAGCAGGAGCAACAATGTTTAAAAATGCAATAAGTGGCGTGATAAATCATGAAACATTAGAATTTTCAATATGGCTTATAGTAGTTTGTGTTGTTACGGTGGTAATAAAATATGCTATGTATTTATATGCAAGATTTCAGAGTAAAAAAGTAAGAAGTATTTTAGTTAATGCGATAAAACAAGACAATAAAAACGATATTCTCGTAACAATTGGAACTTTTCTAGGAATTGTAGCAAGTATAAATGGTTTCTATTTTGTAGATGGAATAGTTGGAGCTATTACTTCAATATGGGTTGTTTTTGTGGGCATAAATATTTTCAAAGAAGCTCATCGCGTATTAAATGATACTGGATTAGACGATAGCAGCTTGAATGAAATACAAAAAGAAATAGAAAAAAGGCCGGTTATTTTAAATGTAGATAATATAGCTTCAAAACCGGTAGGTGACAATTATATAGTAATTGTTGAAATATCTATGGATAAAAATAAAACACTAGAGGAATCACATGATATTGGAAATAAAGTGGAAGAAGAATTAAAAGAAAAATTTGATTATATTTATGATGCTATAGTTCATATAAACCCAAAATAAAAATTGTAATATTAAAAAATTAAGAAAAAAGTAAAAAAAGGATAGAAATGTTGCTTTTTTATGTAAAGTGTGCTATAATTATATTGTGAATAATTCCGTCAAGGAGGAAAAAATATGAAAATAAAGAAAAAAATAGGTATAATTATGGTAGCAATATTTGCAACATTTAACTTGATTTCAGGGACTATGATATATGCAGCTGATAGTAGGATACCTTTTGTACATATATCAAGACCTAGTGCAAATACAGTAGCACCAGGTGGAAGCATATCATATAATATTTGGGCAGATAACGCTTCAAGTTTTGACATAGTAAAATCAAAACTCTTAAAAGCTGGAAATGGAGTAACATTTGATTTATCTATATCAAGTTCAGGTGATACAAAAATTGTAACACTTTCAAATATTCAAGGTCCAAATGATAAACTAGTTAGCATAGCAGCAGAAGCTGGATGTGCAAGTAATGAGTTTGGCGCGTCACTTAGAACAGCAAAGTCAGTTGCATTTAGAATTGTTTATCCAGTACCAGAGCCAGCTCCAGCTCCTGCTCCAGGACAAAGTGGTGGAAGTGGAAATAATTCAAGACCAAATGTGAAACCAAATACAAGTAGCAATAAAATACCAAATAGTCAAATAAATAATAATACAAATGGTAGTGTAACGCCAGAAAATACAACACCAGAAGTGCCAGTAGATGCAAATGATACAACGGCGCCAGTAATTAATATATCAGCTCCAAACATATTAAAGATACAATCAGGAGAAAATGTTGAGTATACAGTAAATTTTACAGATAATGTAGGCGTAAAAGAAATAAATTTAATACCAGAGAATATAAAAACATATGGATTTAAAGCAGATATATCAATAACTGGAGAAGGAACAGCTCAAAGGGTAATACATCTAAATAATATAACAGGAAGCTTAGGTGGTCAAAAATATATAAAGATAGAATCAGGGATATGTATAGATGGAAATGGTAATAAATCAGAGGGCGTAAAAAAATCAGAAGCATTTATGCTATATAACAAAGCTACTGAAAATAAAGCATCGAATTGGATACAAAATCCTAATACCGGAATATAGGAATTAAAAAACATAGAAATAAAAAGCAATAAAAATTCTAAAGTTTAGTGTCTTATAAAGCAACTAGGCTTTAGTTTTTTTTGTGTTTTTATATATTAAATTAGAGATAAATAATGAAAAAGTAAAAGAAAAAATGTAATGTGTTTGTAATTGATTTGTCATATAAAAAAGTTGTAAATAAATATCAGACTAAATTAATCATATTCGAGTGCAACAAACTACATAAAACATTGACTTTTATGCCTAAAAGTGGTATAATATATATAGTTAAATTTTTTTGACGTCTCTTAAATTTAGGAGATATCCTGAATGAATAAGAGACTTTATATATATATAAATAAAAAAAAAAGGAGAGTCAGGAAATATACAAAAAGATATTTCCTGGCAAAGAAAAAAATGAGGGATTTATTAAATCTAACCGCTTTTGAGCGGTTAGAAAAATCGGTAAGTGCTGGATTATCAGCACTTATAAGTGCCCTAAGACGGCACAAAAAAGGAGTACAAATAACTAGTACTGCACTAATTATTTGTATAGCCGCAATAAGCGGCTATGGCTTGGGCACGTATAACGCCCAAGCGGTAGTTGCTGCACAACCACAACAGCAAGTTGTGGTTGCAGTTGACGACGAAAGTCGTCAGTTTTCGGAATCGCTGAAAACATCTTATGCTGAAAAGCAGAAGATGTTAGAAGTGATTCAAACCCAATTGGTGGGTTTGGAAGCATCTGGCTCTGTAGAGTTAGACGTAAACAAACTCATCAATAAGGGTGAGTTGAAAACTGTTGAAGCAACAGATTTATTAAAATCTGTTGATTACTTTAACAGTTATCGATATACTCTAGAAGAAGGCCTGAAAAAGGTCAATTCTAGAGTAGCTTTAGAAGAAGCCCGTCGTGGGCTTCCTAAAGTTGAGTTCGAAATCAACTCTTTTAAGGTCGACAAAGTCGAATCTTTAAAAGAGTTGACTTCAAAAAAAGAATTGTTCGATAAGTATTTTATCGAACAATTGCAGCAACTTAAACAAAGGGTTGCTGTATTAGAAGCACTTCAACAAGAAAGTGCTTCTAATGGTGGTTGTAAATCAACCACTATTACGGAAGGAACCTTGTCTGACTCAAGAGTTGGAGTTGGACTAGGTTCTGGTTCTGAATCAGGGATTATTCCTGGTTCGGGATATTCATCTGAATCGGGTTATATTCCCGGTTCAGGTGCAGGAACACCTACGGGATCTGGTATTGCACCAGATCAGGTGGATCCTGAAACAGGTCTCCCTGTGCCTGAAGGCTACAGGGAAACCATAGAAATTAAGTCTGATCCGGTACAATTGGTACCGGACCAGACTGTGATTCCGGCTGAAAAATTGCCGGAAACAGATGCTCCCGTTGTAGCAATACAACGGGAAACGGAAATAGTTTTATACCGAGCCGAGGAGTGGTTCGGTATAAAAGTTTGGGTTGCAATAGATGAAACAACCCAAATAGATTCTGTCGACCTTACAAAGGTCGAAGTACTTTCTGATGACGGAAACGTCATAGAAAGTAAAATAGAATTTAACGAAGATACAGGGGAATATACCTTGTATCTTCGTTCGGATTCAATTTGCACTGGTGAGGTGCAAATTGAAGCTGGTTTCATAAAGGATGCAACCGGACAGACGTCCGAAGCATCCAATACGGTGAAGATTCAGGTTATTGAAAACCCTGAATCAAAACCGGAACCAG
>JAVXNL010000002.1:0-39326 GCA_036645795.1 Clostridia bacterium | reverse complement strand
TCCAATACGGTGAAGATTCAGGTTATTGAAAACCCTGAATCAAAACCGGAACCAGCACCAACACCGGAACCGACACCGGAACCAGCACCGGAACCGGAACCAGCACCGGAACCGGAACCAACACCGGAACCGGAACCAGCACCAACGCCGGAACCGACACCGGAACCAGCACCGGAACCAAGTCCGGTTCAGCCTCCAGAGGCTGAGGGGCCAACATCGGAAGATGAATTGGTCCCAGTAGTAACTACTACTACTTTTGAAGAAGAAGTAGTAGAAGTTGTTGAACCTTCAGATATGTCTGAAGGTTCTGAAGAAGTTACCACTTCTTTTGAAGAAGTGGTAGAAGAAGTTATAGAACCTTCAGATACGTCTGAAGGTTCTGAAGAAGTTACCACTTCTTCTGAAGAAGTGGTAGAAGAAATTATTGAATCTTCAGATACGTCTGAAGATTCTGATATAGCTTCTGAAGAATCATCAGAAATCACTGATGATTCTTCAAGTACAGCGCAGCAAACTGTACAAGAAGCTGAAACTCAGCCGTCTGAAGCTAGTACAGAACTAGTTTCAGACGACGAATTAGAAGTGATTAGCTAAGAAATTAGTTAATCAGTTGCCAAGTAACTTAATTTTTGTAAATTAAGTTACTTGAGAAAAGATTCACCCAATTCAGAGATATTTATTAGGATAAGCTATCCTAATAATAAATGTTTCTGGAGAGTTTAAAAGAGGTTTCATACTTACGCTTGACTGATAATAAAACAACTGGGGATGCGCGCAAGAATGAAACAGATGCGCACTGTTTCTTCTATTCTCCTATTTTTATTGTTTATATTATTAGTCATACATCAGTTTTAAAGGTGAACGGAAACCTTTAGATGAACTTTATATATTTGCTCTTTTATATATCTATCTTTTTAAGGTATGATATTATGAGTATGTATATTAAGATGTATGAAACAGACCTCAACATTATTTTGTTGAGGTCTTTCTTTTGTATATATATATAAAGTAAAGAAGTTCAAGAGAATAAAATCTTGAACTTCTTTGCCGTTGTTGTTTAGTTAAAACTATTGGTTAGGTTGTTGAGACTGCATTTGACTAGCAGCTTGTGCTACTAATTTTTTAGTCATTTCACCACCTATAGAACCAGCTTCTTTAGAAGTTAAGTCACCATTGTAACCTTGTTTTAGGTTAACACCTAGTTCATTTGCTACTTCATATTTGAATTTGTTTAAAGCAGCTTTTGCTTGCTTGTTGCTCATTTTGTTGTTTGATGTCATAATATAATTCACCTCCATCATTTTTTAAGTAGTAAAACATTTTTTTATTTTTTGTTCTACAGTAATAATTTGTGTTAATTACAAAATTTAATACTGGTAAAATAAGGGAAAAGTAAATTTTGTTAAAAATAGAGAAAAATATTAGAGTTGTAAGCTATTTCGACAAAAGTCGTGGTTTAAACTCAACAAAAAGGCTTGATTTTTTTAAGAAAGTTATATATAATGGTTATACGCTATTAAGTAAACGGTAGGAGGTTAATTTAATGATCAGTAAAACTAAAGTAATGATAGTTGATGATAATAAAGAATTTGTTAAGTTGTTGACTATGTACATTGATTCACAAAGTGATATGGAAGTTGTAGCTACAGCTTTTGATGGTATGAGTGTTATGGAACTAATTGAAAAAACTAGTCCTGATATTTTATTATTAGATATTATAATGCCTGAAAAAGATGGTTTAGGTGTTTTAGAGGACATGGTTAAGGATACACAAATTGCTAAACCAACAACTATTGTCATGTCTGCTATTGGACAAGAAAAAATAACTCAAAAAGCAATAGCTTTAGGTGCAACTTACTATGTTGTAAAACCATTTGATATGGCCACTTTAGTCGATAGGCTAAGAGATTTGCTAGAAGAAGATAAAACTACAGATTATTCAAATTCGGCTACATACTACACGAAAACGACTATAAATAGTAGTTCAAACTCTTCTACGCCAATGGAAGTAAGGGTAACTAATATTATTCATGATATTGGTGTTCCAGCACATATTAAAGGTTATCAATATATAAGAGAGGCGATACTTTTAGCTGTGGATAATGTAGATATTATAAATTCAATAACAAAAACTCTATATCCAACACTTGCTATGCAATTTACAACAACTCCATCTAGAGTTGAAAGAGCTATAAGACATGCTATAGAGGTCGCATGGAATAGAGGTCAAATCGAGATGCATGATAAAATCTTTGGTTATACTGTAAATTCAAACAAGGGTAAACCTACTAATTCTGAGTTCATTGCAATGATTGCAGATAAATTAAGATTAGAAGATAGGGCAGCAATAAAGGGGTAATATGTTAAGAAATACTTTATATTTATTTAAAAAATAAATGTGAGGTGTTTTTTTTTTATAAATTATAGTTTTAAATAAAAAAACAAATAGTAGTTGTATAACAAATATTAAAATGATATAATATATAATAATAAAAATATATAGTAATTTTTGTTATAGAGCTATATATTTAATATATAGCTGGAGGTTGAAAAATGATTGAAAATAAAAAGTATGAAGAAAAATATGAAAATAGAATTTATGAGACTTTAGAAGAGTGTATAAAATGTACAATGGATATCTGTGCAAGTGTTGCAATAGAGGGCGTAAGCAGTGGAAAAGGTGGACCGTTTGGTGCAGCAATTGTGCAAAAGGTGGATAATGTATATAAAATAATTTCAATTGCACAAAATACAGTAGTAAAAGATAATAATCCAACTTCACACGCCGAGATGAATGCTATAAAAAAAGCAAGTGAAATTTTAGGGAGTTTTGAATTAAAGAATTGTATATTAATAACTACTGCTAAATCTTGCCCTATGTGTCTTGCAACTAGTTGCTGGGCAAGAATATCTGAGATATATTATGGGGTGGGGTATGAATATGCAAGTAAGTATGGGTTTATAGATAGTGATATATTAGAATATTTACAAGGTAAAAATAGTATTATAAAAGAAATAAATTTGGATTCTGATGTAGCAAAGAAACCATTTGAAGAATGGGCAAATAAAGAAGATAGGGTAAATTATTAGTTAGGAGAGTATATATGAATTTTGTAAAAAATCATAAAAATTTAATTATAATATTAGTAATTGTGTTAATAGCTTTTGGGGTTGTTATATTTAAGCTTTCAAGTAAGTCTAAAAATATGGAGAGTATAAGTTTTACACCAAAAGAGCAAGAAATTAAACATGATTTAAAAATGTATGAATTTGTTTTGAATAGCTGCGGTGCTTGTAAAACAGTAGAGCCTATATATCAACAAATAAAAATGAAATATAGTAATGTTTTAGATTTTGAGCAAGTAAATTCTGATTATAATCCAAATCTTGCAAATAAGTATAGAGTTATGTATATGCCGACTTTTATTATAGTAAATAAAGAAGGAAATGTTATTACAAGAAAAACCGGAATTATGACAAATGAAGAAATGGTAGCTTTTGTAGAAGAAGCAAGGAGTATAGCTAATGGAAGTGTTAAATAGTTTTTCAAATATAATATATAATAATGAGTTTATTGCTATATTTATTGCTATGTTTTCGGGCTTTATTTCTTCATTTAGTCCTTGTACATTGTCTACACTTCCACTTATAATCGGCTATATATCTGGCTTAAGAGACGAAAAAAAAGATAATGGAAAAAGCGAGGAGAAATATAGCAAAAAAATAGGGACGAGTATTCTTTATGGTGTGTTTTTTTGCGTTGGAATAATAATAACTTTTACAATAATTGGTGTTATATCATCCCTTATTGGTACACAGTTAAAAATATTTGGTAGCTTTTGGTATATGATAATTAGTTTTATATTAATAATTGTATCTTTGCAATTATTTGGCGTTTTTAGAAATGTTAATACGTGTAAGATACCAAAATTTAAAAAAGGGTTTCTAGGTGCGTTTTTTTTAGGAATACTTGGAGGATTTTTCGATTCACCTTGTAGTACACCAGTATTACTTGCAATTCTTGCGTTTATTGCTAAAAGTAGCAATATAACTTTTGGAATAGTACTTATGATTTGTTATTCGCTAGGGCATTGTTTTGTTATAATGCTTGCAGTAACATCATTAGATACTATAAATAGACTTGCTGCTTCTAACAAATATATGAAGATAGGAAATACATTAAAAGTTTTATTTGGTATTATAACATTTGTGGCGGCTATGTATTTGTTATATATTGCTATTTAGCTTATAAAAGTTTTATAAAACATTCTTTAAACAAGTATAGCAAAAAAATTATGTTGACCTCTTAAATAACATGAATTTCCTTGACAAAACACGAGAAAGATAGTACAATAGAGTAGTAAAAGATAACTATAAAGGAAGAAAAAAGGATGTTTTTAGTATATGAAAAAAATAAAAAAAAATAAATGGATTGATTTTAGTGTGTTTTCTGTACAGATAGCATATTTATCTTTAATTATAATATTTGCTGTAATAGCATGTATCGTAAAACCTGCAACTATATATATTGATTTAATTGTTATACTTATAACATCACTTTGGTGTATATATGTTTGTATAAAAGAGATAAAAAGTAGAAAGTATAGAATAGATGAATTATCTAAAAGTGTAGATATAGTTCTAAAAGATAGTCTAAATATAATTGATATACCAATGGTAATGATGACATCTCCTACACAAATATTATGGCAAAATAATATAGCTAGTCATATTTTGCCAAAAGAATTTATACAAGATAGCGCTTTGCAATTAGAAAAACAAAAAAAACAAGATTCAACCAAAAGTGTAACCTTAGATATTGGTAATGGACAGATATATTTAGCAATTGGAAAAAGTATAAAATTTTCAGGATTTGATTGTTCTCTTATAACGTATATAAATAAAACAGAAGAGAGTAAATTAAAAGAAGTTTTAGAAAATACAAGAGTCGCTGTGGGTATTATATTTGTAGATAATTATGAAGAAACAATGCAGGGATTAGATGAGGTCCAAAAAGCAGAAATTACATCTAAGATTGCAAAAGAGATTAGAGAATGGGTAAATGGACACAAGGGAGTTCTTACCAAGATAGATAAAGATAGGTACGTGGTTTTTGTAGAAAAACAATTTGTAGATAAGATGGAAGAGAGTACTTTTGAAATACTTGAAAAAGTAAGAAATATAACAGATATAACTAAATTACCGATAACTGTATCTCTTGGGCTCTCTTACACAGAGTCTACTTTAGAACAACGATATAAAGCTAGTACCTCAGCTTTAGATATTGCTTTAGGACGTGGAGGAGATCAAGTTGTTGTAAAAAAAGAAAAAAAATTTGATTTTTATGGGGGTTCTAATTTAGGTCTTGAAAAAACAAGTAGAGTAAGAGCTAGAACAATAGCACAAGCTCTAAGAGAAATAATGGAAAAGTCAGACAAAATATATATAATGGGTCACAAAAATTCAGATATAGATTGCGTAGGAGCAGCGGTGGGAATATATAAAATGGCAACATCGCTAAATAGACAAGCAAATATTATTATAGATTCAAAATGTAATGCGAGCACTAAAAGCATAATTGATAGGGTAAAAACAGATAAAAAATATGAGAATGCATTTGTAACACCAAACGATTTAAAAAAAGTGGATTTTTCGAATTCACTACTAATTGTTTTAGATACTCATAAAAAATCATATTTAGCTTTTCCAGATATGTTAGATTTATTTGAAAAAGTCGTGATAATTGATCATCATAGAAGAGGTCCTGAGTTTATAGAAAATGCATTACTTACATACCATGAAATATATGCATCTTCAACAGCAGAACTTGTCACAGAAATTTTAATGTATTTAGATAATATAAACTTAACAAGTGCAGAAGCTGAAAGTCTTTATGCAGGCATTGTTGTGGATACTAAAAATTTTATATTTAAAACAGGAGTAAGAACTTTTGAAGTTGCAGCATATTTAAAAAGATTCGGTATTGATTTAACAGAAGTAAAACAATTATTTCAAAGTGATTTTGAAACATATATAGCAAAAATTGATATTGTAAAAAATGCGGAAATATTAAAAGGAAAAATTGCAGTATCTACATCAGAGGAAACGTATGAAGATATGCCAATTATTGCAGCTCAAGCAGCGGATGAGCTACTCTCAATTTCTGGAATAATAGCATCATTTGTATTATGCAAAGTAGATGATGTAGTAATGATTTCGGGGCGTTCTATGGGAGATGTTAATGTTCAGTCTATAATGGAAACAATAGGTGGAGGTGGACATTTAACTTTTGCAGGAGCACAAATTGCAGGAATTACAATAGATGAAGCAAAGAAAAAGCTACTTAAAAGTATAGATGAGTATTTTGGTAAAGAGCAATAAAAAAGGTGAAAATAAAAAGTATAATAAAAACAATTTGATAGAAAATGAGATAAAAGAATAAAAATAGGAGGGAATATGAAAGTAATACTTAGTGAAGATGTAAAAGGAATAGGCAAAAAATTACAAACTGTAAATGTAAGCGAGGGATATGCTAGAAATTATTTGCTACCAAAAAAACTTGCTATTTTAGCAGATAACAAAGCATCAAGCGAAGCAAGAACTAAGCTTGAATCACAAAAATTTAAAAAGCAAACTGAAATAAATGCAGCAAATGAACTAAAATTAAAAATAGAAAAATCAAATATAGAATTTAGACATAAAACAGGAGAAGCTGGAAAATTATTTGGTAGCGTGACTGAAAAAGAAATAGCTGAAAAAATAAAAGAAAAGTTTAATATACAGATAAGCAAAAAAAAGATTGAAATAAAAACACAGATAAAACAAACAGGGACTTATACAGTAAGTATAAAGTTATATGAAGGTATAAGTGCAAATTTAAAAGTAACAGTTAATGCAATATAGCAAATGCAAAAATAAACAGATAAATATAGGTAGGTGATAGATGTGGAAAACGAAGCAGGAAGTAAAGTTCAACCAAATGATACTATTGCAGAGCAAGCTGTTTTAGGTTCAATGCTTGTAGATAAAGATTCTGTAGTAGCCGCAGTAGAACTATTAAAACCAGAAGACTTTTATAGAGAAGATAATAAAGAAATATATGCAACAATGTTTGAATTATATGGACTTGGAAAACAAATCGATATGATAACTCTTCGTGAACAATTAAAGCTTCGTGGCACATTAGAAAAAGTAGGCGATAGTCAATATATTGCAACATTAATAGATAATGTACCTGCCATAGCAAATATTGAAAATTATGTAAAGATAGTAGAAGAAAAATCAGTAATAAGAAAGCTAATCAAAGTTGCAAATGAAATCCTTAAAATGGGGTATGCTCAAACAGAAGAAGTAGATGCTATAATAGAATCTACAGAAAAAAAAGTCTTTGATGTATTACAAAATAGAAATTCTAAAGGATATTCAAGCATGAAAGAAGTCCTCATAACGGCTTTTGACGCAATAGAGGCTATGTATCAAAATAAAGGAAAAGTATCTGGAATAGAATCGGGTTTTGTAGATCTTGATACTAAAACTTCAGGACTAAATCCAGCTGATCTAATAATAATTGCAGCAAGACCAGCAATGGGAAAATCTGCATTTATGCTAAATATAGCAAATTTTGTTGCAATGCATCAAAAAACACCAGTAATGGTGTTTAGTCTAGAAATGTCAAAAGAACAAATGGTTAACAGAATATTATCTAGTGAAGCAGAAGTAGACAACATGAAGATAAGAAATGCAGACCTTACTAGTGAAGAATGGTTAAAACTTGGACAAGCAAGTGGAAGACTCTCAGAGTTACCACTATATATTGATGATACACCAGGCCTTTCATCTGCAGAACTTAGAGCGAAATGTAGGAAAGCAAAATTAGAAAAAAATATAGGTCTTGTAGTAATAGATTATTTGCAACTTATGGAATCAAAAACTAAAAGCCCTTCAAGACAACAAGAAATATCCGAGATTAGTCGTTCATTAAAAATACTTGCAAAAGAATTATCAATTCCTGTAATAGCACTCTCACAACTTAGTCGTGCTACAGAATCAAGGGTTGATCATAGACCAATGCTTAGTGATCTAAGAGAATCTGGTGCAATCGAGCAAGATGCGGATATAGTTATGTTTTTACATAGAGAAGATTATTATGACGCTGAAACCGAAAATAAAAATGTAGCAGAAGTAATTATTGCAAAAAATAGGAATGGGTCTACAGGAACAGTAGAACTTGCATGGCTTGGTCAATATACAAAATTTGCCAATCTATACAGAGGACCAGAGCAACAATAAAAGTGATAAATATTAATCAATATAAAGTATAATAGTAGTAGTATAAATATATAAGGAAGTGAATAAAAAAGTAGATGCAGGATAAAATATTAAAAGAAAAAAATAATATAGAAGAATATTTAAATTCAGATAAGAAATTACAAGAATTTGAAAAAGATGTGCTAAATATAATTATAGAAAACAAACTAATAGAAAATGGAGATAAAATTGTAGTAGCGGTATCGGGTGGGCCTGATTCTATGTGTCTTTTAAATATACTTTATGAATTACAACCTATATTTTCAAAAGAGCATAATATAGACTATAAAATGGTAGTAGCGCATGTAAATCATGGGATAAGAGAAGAGTCTAAACAAGAAAAAACATATGTTGAAAATTTTTGTGGAAATATAAATATTCCTTTTTTTTATTTAGAAGAAAATGTACCGAAACTTTCTAAAAAATTAAAACTCTCAGAAGAAACCTGTGGCAGAAAAGTGCGTTATGAATTTTTTGAAAAAATTTTATTAGAAACAAATTCAAATAAAATAGCGGTAGCACATAATTTAGATGATAATGTAGAAACAATAATATTAAATATTATAAGGGGTTGTGGGCTAAAAGGACTTATTGGAATGGATTATATATTTAAAAATATAATAAGACCGCTCTTAACACTTGAAAAAAGTAAAATTTTAGAGTATAATATATTGAAAAATCTAAATCCTTGTTTTGATAAGACAAACGAACAAGAAATATATATTAGAAATAAATTAAGATTAAAGTTAATACCAACACTTAAAAGCGAATATAATTCTAATATATTAAAAAATATAACTAGAATGAAAAATATTTTAAAGCTAGATGAAGATTTTTTAAGTAAATATACAAATAATATTGTAGACGAATGTATAATTGATGAAAGTATTAAAGATAATAAAAGTATAGATAAGATATATTTTAGATTTGATAATATTTTAAAAGAACATTCTGCTATAAAAATGAGAGCAATAAGGAAAATAATAGAGTATAAAATGTGTAATTTAGATGGAATAGAGAATATACATGTAATAGATATTTTAAAATTGCTTGAAAAAAATATCAAAGGTAAAAAATATATAATTGGAAATAAATTTACAATTAAGATTACAGAAAAAAACATTGCAATTATATATTAATATATAATAAGGGAGGAAAAATGAAGAAAAAAGGAATATTAAGGACACTAATAACTTATGTTTTAATTATAGGAATAGCAATGTATGCAATATCATTTTTAAGTAGTGGTACTACAAAAGAGATGTCATATACAGAGCTTATGCAAAAGATAGAGGAAAAAACTGTCGCAAGTATGACTCTAAAAAATGATAGACAAACAGCAGAAGTAAAGCTAAAAAACGAAGAGAATGTTACAAGGATTGTGGCAATTCCTTCGACATCATCTTTTATGGATACTGTTGAGCCTAAAGTTACAGCGGGAGAACTTGAACTAAAAGTTGCAAGTGAATCTGCATTTGAAGCGCTTGCACCATTGATACCTAATATACTATTACTCGTGGGTACTTTATTTATATTTGTATATATGATAAAAAAGACAGGCGAGGGTAATAACAAAGCAATGAATTTTGGTAAAAATAAAGCAAAGATGGTAGATAAAGATACAAAAAACAAAGTTACATTTGAAAATGTAGCTGGTCTTAAAGAAGAAAAAGAAGAATTGGAAGAAGAAGTGGAATTTTTAAAAAGCCCCAAAAAATACTTAGATATGGGTGCAAGAATTCCAAAAGGAATATTGCTTGTTGGACAGCCTGGAACAGGAAAAACTTTACTCGCAAAAGCTGTTGCAGGAGAAGCTAATGTACCATTTTTCTCAATAAGTGGTTCAGACTTTGTTGAGATGTTTGTGGGCGTAGGTGCATCTCGAGTAAGAGATTTATTTGATGAAGCAAAGAAAAATTCACCATGTATAATATTTATAGATGAAATTGATGCTGTTGGGCGTCATAGAGGAGCAGGTGTTGGCGGAGGACATGATGAAAGAGAACAAACATTAAATCAGCTGCTTGTTGAAATGGATGGTTTTGCAACTCATGAGAGTATAATTGTAATGGCTGCAACCAATAGACCAGATATACTAGATCCAGCATTACTTAGACCTGGAAGATTTGATAGACAAATAGTTGTTCATGAACCAGATATAGGAGCAAGAGAAGAAATTCTTAAATTGCATGCTAAAAACAAACCATTTGTAAGTGGAATAGATTTTAAAATAGTTGCAAAAAACACAGCAGGATTTACAGGCGCAGATTTAGAGAATATGATAAACGAAGCAACTCTTTTAGCCGCAAGGAAAAACAAAAAGAAAGTTAACATAGCAGATGTAGAAGAAGCTGTTGTAAAAGTTATGATGGGGCCAGAGAAACGAAGTAAAATAATAAGTGATAAAGAAAAGAAGCTTACTGCATACCATGAAGCTGGGCATGCGGTTGTATCAAGGTTTTTACCAACACATGATACGGTACATCAGATATCTATTATACCTAGAGGAATGGCTGGTGGATACACAATGTATAAACCAAATGAGGATAAAAGTTATAAATCAAAATCTGAGATGAACGAACATATTGTATCACTACTTGGAGGAAGAGTTGCAGAGCAATTAATATTAGATGATATTAGTACAGGAGCGTCAAGTGATATAGAAAGAGCAAGTAAAATAGCTAGAAGTATGGTTACAAAATATGGTATGTCAGATAAATTAGGACCAATTACATTTGGAGAGACACAAGAAGAAGTGTTCTTAGGAAGAGATATGAATAATCAAAGAAACTATAGTGAAAAAATAGCTGCGCAAATTGATGATGAAGTTCAAAGCATAATATCTAGAGCTTATAAGTATGCAGAAAGACTTTTAAAAGATAATATTGACAAACTACACAAAGTGGCAGAAACATTGTTAGAAAAAGAAAAAATGGGCGCGGAAGAATTTGAAGCTATATTTAGTGAATAGTAAAAAACTGGGGTGTATAACATATGTGAGGGAAAATAATTTCTCTCACTATTTTTTTGTAAATTTGTCGCACAAATCTAAAAAATATATAGCGATAAGAAAAGACTGTACTATTTATTGTACAGTCTTTAAGTTTATATATGTCTGTTAAATTGATCTGATTTCATAAAACATGGAGAATCACAAACACCGTTAGAAAAGCTACATTTAGCTTTTTTGTTATTTGTAATATCTGTAATAGAATCTGAATATTTTGAGTTTGTAGCATACCTTTGAAGTATATCAACAGTATGTCTCATAGTTTCTAGCTGAGTTTTACCACAAACTCGTTCTCTTGCTTTTAAAAGTAATGTATCAATATTTCCGGTTTGTATTATTTTCACAAGCATTCCTTGAGGGAAATTATCTTTTACACTCTTTGCATCACGCATCCACTCTTCAATTAAATTTTTATCAGTAAGAATTTCTGGTGTGTAAAACTTAAATTCGTCTAGCATATATATGAAAACATTTTCACTTCTATGTCTTTGTATTTGAGCAAGACAAGAAAATGAAGCTTCATAATTTGTTTGATATACATATGAAAATATTTCTTCTAAATCCTTGTATTTAGGATTACCAAATAAAGATAAATGTCTATTTTTCCCTTTTGGAATTAATTCAGGTATAATATACTCTTTAAAATACTCCACAAGTTCTTCAAGTAATGGAACAAGATTTTCATTAAAATTATTTTTTTCGTGATATTTAATATAATCTTTGCACATATACAAAATATAGTTTAATTGTCTAAGAGAAGTTGTATATATCATTGTAGTTAAGGGGGTAAATATAGAAATAAAGTATCTAGCATTTTCTTGAGCAAGTTTTTCTATTTGCTTATAGGGTTCTTTTTTTGTTTCATCATAGAGTTTTGGATAGGTATCTTTAATAATCACTTTTAGTTTATCAAACCATTTACAGTATAGTTCACTTTGTATTTTGGGTAAATTTGAAAAATGTGTATATCTTGCAGACTTCTCAGAAGTCGCATAATCATTTTCGTTATTTAAAATCATTGCAATAATCTTTGGGATAGAAGATAGTTCAAAAGTTAATTTGTAATGATCAAAAACACTATGATGGCCTGATTTCAAAACTCCATTTAATCTTTTTCTTGTATTTTGTATATCTTCATTTATTAAATCATTAAATGAGGATTCCATATAGCAAACTCCTGCCATCTTGGCTGAAAACAGTTCTGCTTCTTCTAGATCAAAGCTTTTTTTATCTTTTGTCACGTTTAAGTAAGCTATTAAATTTACATTCATAATATTTTCATCTCCTTATATTGTATAATATCATATAAAATGTATATTTTCAACAAAAAATATAGTAAAAGAAGATAAAAAATAAAATCAAAGTTACTAACTAATATAGGTTTTTGTAAAGCGCTAGTATTTGTTTATATAAATACTAATATTGTAATAAGGATATTAGAAATAAGGCGAATTGTAAATGAAGCCGAACACCTAAGATGATAAAGCCAACATTATGTAAAACTCAAGCTTCATATGGATGGCATTATTGACTTTTAAACAAAAAAATGATACAATGTATACAAAATAATAATAGCTTTTGATTGTATTAAATTAAAGAAAGGAGAAATATGAAAGGTTATATTTTATTATCAAAAAAAGATTTAAAGATTTTAAAAGATTTTTTCGTTTAGCGAATATGGGAATGAACTATGTTAAAAAAATTAGTATGATTTGGTAAAAAGGAGAAAAACATGAAATGTTATATTACTTTATCAGAAACAAATTACAAGATAATGCAAAAGGCTTTAATTAATGGAGATGATTATACTGAAAGTACATTTTTTCAAAAGGGAAAATATGGATTAATCAAAGCAAAAGTATATTCTTGTTTGGCAGAGTGGATGAGGGAAAAACTACCCAATATAGAAGGAGAAGAAAAATTATATCCCCTTATATTTGAGACGCAAAAACCAAAATACATAGCTGCTTTTGCAGATGAGGTTAAAGAATATCTTTTAGAATGTGAAATACCTGATGAAGAATTGCTTTTTATCGATTTCGAAAAGTTAGAACAAGCATCACTTGGAGATATAGTATCATCTAGTACTATAGAATATAACAGATTTAAAAGTAGTGCTAGAATATCTGGATATAGGCCGGATATGATTATAAAATCAAGTGATAAATTAACTATTTCACAAAAAGAAATAAAGAAATGGATATTTGAAAGTTGGAAATGTTTTTTCGAAACACAACAAGGAAATGACCAAGAAGGAAAATGGATGAGCATTGTAACGTTTAAAATAAAAGGTAGTTATATAAAAAACATAACAGAGGTATGGTAAAAAACAAATTTAACCTGATAATTAAAAGGAGAAGATTATGAAATGTTATATCACTTTAACAAAAGAAGAAGTAGAAAAATTGTTACGGTGTATGAGTATTGGAAAAGAATATAATGCTACATTGTATGCTCAAAAAAAGGGGAAGAGTCAAATAGAGAATAAAGTGTACAAGTATTTATCAAGGGAATTAAGCAAAAGATTAAGATTGGCTGATAACAACTATCAGCCAATAATATTTTATATTAGAAAGCCAGAGTATATGAATATGTTTGGCGATAATGAATCAGCTTATAATATTATTGAATGTAATATTATTCAAAATAAGTTGATATATATTGATTTTGAAAGTTTAATTGCCGCGTTTAGTGGTAAATTAATACTGCCTAATTGGAGTGAAGAAAAAGCTATATTTGAAGATCGAAAAAACAAATGTGGCTATATATCTGACATGGTGGTATATCCTGATCGTAAATTATCTTGCGAGCAAATAAAATGCAAAAAGCAAGTGATAAAAAGTTGGGGAAATATTTTTGATATAAACCCGAAAGATGTAGATGAGGAAACTCAATGGCTTTGCATGGTAGGGTTTAGTATAGATAATAGGGAGTTTAAAAGAATTTTGTAAATATAAAATAAGGCGTTAACATAATTGTTAGCGCCTTTTTTTTGTATTTATAAAGAAGTATTATTAATTACATCTAAAATATGCTTTCCTGTTGTTGTTTGTTCACATCTAATTCTTCCAATATTTGTCAAATCTAAATTAGCGCTTGAATTAACTGTGCCATATTTAGTTAAAACTTGTACATCAAAGCCAATTTCTTTTAGCCAAGAAATTGAAGCTGCACTATATTTGCCAGATGGATATGCAAAGATTTTTTCTTGTGGTTCTCCCAACATTTCATCTATTTTATTTTGTGAGTACGTTACATCTTGTACTAAGGTAGATTTTGCTACTTGAGAGTATTCAATGTGTTTTTTTCCGTGTGTATGTATTTTTACTAAGCCACCATTATACATTTCTTTTGCTTGGTCCCAATTCATATATCCTGGTGTTCCCATAAGGTCATTTACTATAAAAATAGTAGCTTTTAGATTATATTTCAAAAGTATTGGGTAAGCATCCCTGTACTCACCTTCCCATCCATCATCCATTGTTATTAAAACGACTTTTTCAGGGAGCCCTAATTGTTCATTGTTATATTTTATTAAATCTTCAAAAGCTATAAATGTATATCCATCATCTACAAGTGCTTTTATTTGCTCTTCGAATTTCTCGCTAGTTACAAAAAGTTTATATTTGTCATCTGGCGGTAGTGTTGATTGAAAAGCATGATATATTAAAACCGGTATTTTTATATTTTTCTCCGACTTTTTGTATACGGGATATTTATCGGTTACACTATATGCCTTTTCTACTTTAGGCTTTTTTTGTGCCTTTTCAGGTTCTGTATTTTCTTGTGTTATGTTCTCTTTTGCAACAGGTGTTGATACTTCTTTTATTTTACGTTTTGTAAAAGATAAGAGTATAGTGATGAAGAGCACAATAATTAAAACAAATATTATTATTGTTATGGGCTTTTTATACTTTATTAAAAAGTTATTTATTTTGTTTTCCATAGATATTACCTCCTGGTATAATACTGTGTTATATATATTAAGATGTTATCATAGAAATTTTAAAAAATCAATTAATTTTTTGTGGAATTTATACGATGTTTAATATCTTATTTAGTTTACTTTGTACAATATTAATATTATCGCCATTTTCAACGTTATATACATGTATATGAGGATAGAGCTTTTTTATTTCATCTGACATATCAAGATATACACTTTGTTGCTTAATACTGCTTTCAAAATTAAACTGTGCATATTCTGGTACTGCTTTGTTTTCTCTTTGTAAACGTTTAGAGTAAAGAGAAGTATCTTCTAAATATAGAGTAATGTAGTAAATATCAAAGTCAAGTTTTGAAAATCTTTCTAATAAAATGTTATATGAATCGGAAAAAGAATAATCTTTTTTTCCAAGTCTACTATAGTTTTCTTCGGTAAAAAAAGTTCTATCAAAAAGTAAATTGATACTATTATTTTCAAGCGTTTGCATATAGTTTAATAGATTACTGTACATATTTATAGATTTATACAGCCCATTAGGTGAACTGTCTGAGGTTCCACATAGTCTATATAGATTAGTATATTTTAATGAATGTCTAATGTAGTCGGTAATGGTTGTCTTTCCAACTCCTTGAGCACCTTCTACAATTATAACTTTTGAATTTGCCATAAAAATCACTCCTTATATGTTTCTTAAATAATATATTATCATATGAATGGCGTTTTTACAATATTTCTTTCAAAAAAGTATAGAAAATTATATAAATAATGGTTGTATAATAAAGTGAAATATTATATAATTGGTATGTAATAAAGAAATGGGGGGATATATTATGAAAATGAGAAATAAAGATAAAGTGGTGCTTGTTAGTGTAGGAGTAATTCTTATCTTTTTTTTGCTTATTGGTTTTATACAAAATAGAATTGATTCAAAGGTTGGTTGTGGAAGCAGAAAAAAAGAAGTATCAAGTGCAGATATGCCGTATGTTCCTAAAGGGTTTAAGTATATAGGTGGAAATATTTCTGAGGGATATGTTATAGAAGATAAAAAAACAAAAAGTGAGTTTGTTTGGATACCGGTAAGTGATATTTCAGCGTTTGAAAATGGAAATGTTTCAAATGATGGAACTACATCTTACACTAATTCCAAAACAAAGTATGCAGATAATACAGCTACAACAGAGTATGTAAATATGCTAGAGAGTGTTAGAAAATATGGTGGATTTTACATTGCAAGGTATGAAGCAGGAAAACCAGAGAAATATAAAGATAAAATGGGATTACAAATAAATGGAGAAGATATACCAGTATCTATAAAAGGTGCAAGTGTTTGGGGAAATATTCCGTGGAGCGATTCAACACAGCGTATAGAAATAGGAGAAAAGCAAATAGCGGGAAACGATATGTCACCAAAAGATGGAGCTTTAAAAGTATCAAGGGCAATGTACAAAGAAAACAATAGACATAGTGAAGTAGCCTCAACTCTTGTGTACGGATGTCAATGGAATGCGGTATGTAAATATATAAGTGATGAAAAAAGCAGTAGTGGTGAGCCATACTTACTAACAGCAAGTAATAGTTCAAATGTTACGAGTGAAAATATAAGTAAAGAACAAACTGCTTTAAAAACAGGCCAAAAAGATGCAAATAAGATTAAGAATATATACGATTTAAGTGGCAATATACAAGAATGGACTATGGAGTACGGAAATGAGTCACGTATTGCAAGGGGAGATTCTTATGAAACAAAAGCTTTGCAAGAAACGCCTGCAACTAGTACAGCGTATTTTCCTGATTTTAAAAAGCAAAGTTTAGGATTTAGAGTTACTCTATATATAAAAGTAGAAAATGGCAAAAAGTAACTATTAATTATAGTTAAATTAAATAAAAGGAATTAAGTGTTATCAGTAGTTTGTATTGGGGTTGAAGGAAGCCTTAGAGGCTGGCAAAAGACAGAAGATGAACTTAAAAAAGAGTTCAATAGAGCTCTTTATGAGATAACTAAATAAAATAATAGCTCCTAACATTTTTTGAAATATAAAAATGTTAGGGGCTTATTTTTAATTATTTTAGTGTTATTTTTTAAATAGTAGAGGTTTAAATGAATATAGATATGTTACAGAAATATTACATAAATTGTGAGTGTAACGTTTTCTGGGCTTTTTTTTAACTATTTTTTAAAAAACACTTGCTTTTTGCTTAAATGTGCTGTATAATTATTATGTTGATTTGCGTTGAAGTGAAATGTGGCTACTCATTGAAGTAGGGAACTTTTATGGAGCATGTCTGGTTTAAAATCAGGCGGCAAGTATTGATTAACGTGTATTTGCCAAATTTTTATTGATGAAATTTGGTTTTAATATATGTAAAATATGAAACACACGGGGTAGTGTAAAACTTGTATCGCCAACAAATCGTAGAAAAGGAGTGTTTTACATATGTCAAAAAATGAAACAAAAAAAATGAGAATAAGACTTAAAGCTTATGACCATGTAGTGCTAGAGCAAGCTGCAGCTAAGATAGTTGAAGTTGCAAAAAAAACAGGTTCTGAAGTTTCTGGACCTATACCACTACCAACAAAAAAGGAAATTGTTACAATATTACGTTCTCCACATAAACATAAAGATTCAAGAGAACAATTTGAAATGAGAACTCATAAAAGAGTTATTGATGTAATTGCACCAAACCAAGCAACTGTTGACGCGTTAATGTCAATAGATATGCCTGCAGGTGTTGATATCGAAGTAAAATTATAGTTTAAACTAAAACTTGTATTTAGTAGCTATCCTTTCTATTTAAGTAAGGCAATAGCAAACCCTGTACTATGAAGTTTAAAATTTTAAAAGATTTTTCAATTTAAAATTGAGTTTAAAGAAAAAAGAAAAGGGAGGAAAAGCAAAAATGGTAAAAGAAATTTACGGCAAAAAAGTAGGGATGACACAAATATTTTCTGAAGAAGGAAAAGCAATTCCTGTTACTGCAATTGAAGCAAAGCCTTGTACAGTTGTTTCTAAAAAAACAGCGGATAAAGAAGGATATAATTCAATAGTAGTAAGTTTTGGAGATGTAAAAGAAAAAAATGTAAACAAACCTATTAAGGGAATATTTGCAAAAGCAGGTGTTGACGTACAAAGACATTTAAAAGAAATTAAGGTGGATAGTACTGATGAATATGAAATTGGTAGCCAAATTTTAGTTAGCACTTTTACAACAGAAGATAGAGTTGATATACAAGGTGTATCTAAAGGTAAAGGATTTCAAGGTGTTATAAAAAGACATAACCAACATAGAGGTCCAATGACTCATGGTTCTACATATCATAGAAGACCAGGTTCAATGGGAGCAACTTCGTCACCAGGTAGGGTTTTTAAAGGAAAAAAATTACCAGGGCATATGGGAAGTGTTGTATCTTCAATATTAAACTTAGAAGTTGTTAAAGTAGATATGGATAAAAATGTTATATTAGTAAAAGGATCTATTCCTGGACCTAAAGGTAGCGTTGTAAGAATTAGAAAGACAGTTAAGTAATCTTTAAGGAAGGAGGAAATATAAAAATGCTTAAAGTAGACGTTTTAAATATGGAAGGTAAAAAAGTAGGAGACTTAGATTTAACAGAAACAGTATTTGGAGTAGAAGTAAATGATATAGTTGTTCATACAGCTTTAGTAAATTATTTAGCTAACCAAAGACAAGGTACTGGGTCAACTAAAACAAGAGCGGAAGTTCGTGGTGGAGGAAGAAAGCCTTGGAAACAAAAAGGAACAGGCAGAGCAAGACAAGGTAGTATAAGAGCACCTCAGTGGGTTAAAGGTGGTGTTGCACATGGCCCTAAACCAAGAACATATAAATATGCAATACCTAAGAAAATGAGACAACTAGCGCTAAAATCAGTTTTGACTTCAAAACTACAAGAAAAGAATTTAATAGTTGTTGATAAAATAGAATTAAAAGAAATTAAAACTAAGGAAATGTTAAAAGTTTTAAACAACTTGAAAGTTTCAAAGGCTTTAGTTATGTTAGATGAAAAGAATATAAATGTTCAAGCATCTACTAGAAATATTGCAAATGTAAAAGCAATTTTGGTAAATACGATTAATATATTTGATTTATTAAAATATGATGCTTTAGTTGTTACACAAGATGCAATAAAGAAATTAGAGGAGGTGTACGCGTAAGATGAGACATGCAGAAGATATAATTGTAAAACCAATAATGACGGAGAAAAGTTATGCAAATATTGCTTATGGAAAATATACTTTTGAAGTTGCAGTTGATGCTTCTAAAGTAGAGATTAAAAATGCAGTAGAAGAACTATTTAACGTTAAAGTAAAAAAAGTAAATACATTAAGATATGATGGCAAGAAAAAAAGAGTTGGAGTACACCAAGGTTTAACAAAAGCATGGAAAAAAGCAATTGTTGCAATTGATACAAATCCTGCTGATGAAAAATATTTAACAAAAGGTGGAAAACAAACTAAAACAAATAAAAAGTACAAAACTGAAATACAAGAAATTAGTTCAGCATTTGGAAATAACTAGGAGGGAATTGAAATGGGAATAAAATCATTTAAACCTGTAACTCCATCACTAAGAAATATGACAGTTTTAACAAACGACGAGATTACTAAAAAAGAGCCAGAAAAGAAACTACTTACAGGAATAAAGAAAACTGCAGGAAGAAATGTTTCTGGTAAAATAACAGTAAGACATCGTGGTGGTGGATGCAGAAGAAAGTATAGAGTAATTGATTTTAAAAGAAATAAAGTAGATATGGAAGCGACTGTAATAGGTATTGAATACGATCCTAACAGAAGTGCAAATGTTGCTTTGATTGAGTATACAGATGGACAAAGAGCATATATAATAGCTCCAAACGGGCTTACAGATGGAGATAAAGTATTGTCTGCAGAAAAAACAGATGTAAAACCTGGAAATTGTATGCCTATAAGATCAATACCTGTAGGTACAATGATATTTAACATTGAACTACATATAGGAAAAGGAGCTCAGCTGGTAAGAAGTGCTGGAATGTCAGCTCAACTTATGGCAAAAGAAGGAAAATATGCACATGTTAGAATGCCTTCTGGAGAAATGAGACTTATATCAGTAAATTGTAAAGCATGTATAGGCCAAGTAGGAAACTTAGATGCTGAAAATATAAAAATCGGTAAAGCTGGAAGAAAAAGACATATGGGATTTAGACCTACAGTTAGAGGTAGCGCAATGAATCCATGTGATCATCCACATGGTGGTGGTGAAGGTAAAGCGCCAGTAGGACATTCAGGACCACGTACTCCATGGGGTAAACCAGCACTTGGATTAAGAACAAGAAAGAAAAATCACAGAACAGATAAGTACATAGTTAAGAGAAGAAAGAAAAAATAGAGTATGGAGGGATAAAAAATGTCAAGATCGTTAAAAAAAGGACCATATTGTGATGAAAGATTGCTTAAAAGAGTAGAAGTGCTAAATGAGCAAGATAAAAAAGAAGCTTTAAAGACTTGGTCAAGAGCCTCTACTATATTTCCACAAATGATTGGTCATACAATAGCTGTACATAATGGTAGAAAACATGTTCCAGTATATATTACTGAGGAAATGGTAGGACATAAATTAGGAGAATTTGCTCCAACAAGACTTTTTAAAGGCCATGCAGGAGATAAAAAAAGTAAGTTAAAAAGATAAACTAGAAAATAAAGGAGGAGCCTTAAAATGGAAGAGAAAATAGCAAGAGCAGAACTACGTCATGCAAGAATAAGTGCAAGAAAAGTTAAAATAGTTATTGATACTATCAGAGGCAAAAATGCAAAAGAGGCTATAGCAATATTGAAATATACCAATAAAGCAGCAGCACCTATGGTTGAAAAGCTATTAAAGTCAGCAATGGCTAATGCAGTAAATAATCATTCTATGGATGAAACAAAATTATATATTGATGAGGTATATGCAAATCAAGGCACAACAATGAAAAGAATTATGCCTAGAGCTCAAGGAAGAGCAAATAGAATAAGAAAAAGAACTAGTCATACAACAATAGTTTTAAAAGAAGCATAAAAAGGAGGTAAGTTAAAAATGGGACAAAAAGTTAGTCCGCACGGACTTAGAGTCGGAATAATAAAAGATTGGTCATCAACTTGGTATGCCAACAAAAAAGATTATTCAGATAATTTAGTTGAAGACTATAGAATTCGTAAATTTTTAAAAACTTTACTTAAACCAGCTGGAATAAACAATATAAACATTTCTAGAAAAGGCAGCATGGTAAAAGTAGATATACACACAGCAAAGCCCGGAATGATAATTGGTAAAGGTGGAGCTGCTATAGAAGAATTAAGAAAAAAATTAAATAAGATGGTAGGTAAAGATATATCAATAAATATTGTAGAAGTTAAAGATATAGATTTAGCCGCACAACTTGTTGCAGAAAGTATAGCTGCTCAATTAGAAAGAAGAATATCTTTTAGAAAAGCTATGAAACAATCAATGCAAAAAACAATGAGAGCAGGAGCTTTAGGAATAAAAACTGCAGTTGCTGGACGTCTAGGCGGAGCAGAAATTGCAAGAACAGAGCATTATAATGAGGGTACAATTCCACTTCAAACGCTAAGAGCTGACATAGATTATGGTGTTGCAGAAGCAAAAACAACCTATGGGATAATCGGAGTAAAAGTTTGGATATATAAAGGTGAAGTACTTCCTGCAAAAAAAGATGTAAAAGGAGGTAACTAAAGATGTTGTCACCAAAAAGAACAAAATATAGAAAAGTACAAAAGGGTAAAATTAAGGGTAAAGCGTCTCGTGGTATTAAAGTAGTAAATGGAGACTATGGGATTCAAGCGCTAGAACCAGCTTGGATAACAGCTAATCAAATAGAGTCTGTTAGGGTAACACTTTCGAAATATACTAAAAAGGTAGGAAAGACTTGGATAAAAATATTTCCAGACAAACCTATAACTAAAAAACCAGCAGAAACTCGTATGGGTTCTGGTAAAGGAAATCCAGAGTACTTTGTTGCAGTAGTAAAACCGGGAAGAATATTGTTTGAAATAACAGGGCTTAGTGAAGCTATAAGTAAAGAAGCTTTAAGGAAAGCAATACATAAACTTCCTATTAGATGCAAAATAGTAAGCAAAGCAGAACAACTTGCTGAAGAAGAATCAGCGAAAATACAAGAAGGGGGGGTTCAAGCTAATGAAATCTAGTAAATTAAATGAATACAGCAATATGTCAGTAGAAGATTTAGAAAAAGAACAAAAGGCACTGAAAAACGAGTTGTTTAAATTAAGATTTCAACATGCATTAAATGGCCTTAGTAACCCTAAAAAAATCAGTATTGTTAAGAAAAATATAGCAAGAGTAAATACTGTTATAACTAAGAAGAAAAATATTTAGTGGTAAAGGAGGAGTAAGACGTGGAAAGAAATTTAAGAAAAACAAAACTTGGTAAAGTCGAAAGCAACAAAATGGAAAAAACAATCGTTGTTAGAATCGATACAAAGACTAAAGATCCACTTTATGGAAAAATAGTTAACAAGACTTTAAAAGTAAAAGCTCATGATGAAAAAAATGAATGCAGTATCGGTGATACTGTAGAAATAATGGAAACTAGACCACTAAGCAAAGATAAAAGATATAGACTAGTAAGAATTGTGGAAAAAGTTAAATAGTTTTAAAATTAGAAAGTTTGAAGGGAGGACTAATCCATGATACAACAACAATCATTATTAAAAATTGCCGACAATACAGGGGCAAAAGAGATTATGTGTATTAGAGTTTTAGGTGGACATCATAGAAAATTTGGTAATATCGGAGACGTAATAGTGGCTTCTGTAAAAAAATCAGCGCCAGGCGGTTCTGTAAAAAAAGGTGATGTTATTAAAGCAGTTATAGTAAGGACAAAAAGAGGTCTAGGACGTGATGATGGTTCATATATAAGATTTGATGAAAACGCAGCAGTTATAATCAAAGATGATAAAACACCAAAAGGAACACGTATATTTGGACCAGTAGCAAGAGAACTAAGAGATAAAAATTATATGAAAATTATATCTCTAGCGCCAGAAGTTCTTTAAATCTTGGAGGTGAAAGAAATTGGTAGCAAAAATAAAATTAAAAAAAGGTGATACAGTTATAGTTAATTCTGGCTCTGAAAAAGGAAAAAAAGGGCAAATAGTTTCTGTAGATAGAAAAAGTGGCAAAATAATAGTTAAAGGAATTAATATAAGAACAAAACATATGAAAGCAAAAAAACAAGGGCAAGAATCTGGAATTATAAAAATGGAATGTCCAGTAAATGTTAGCAAATTAAGTTTTTATTGCGAAAAATGTGATAAAGGTGTAAAGCTTGGAATAAATGTAGCACAAGATGGGACAAAAACAAGGTTTTGTAAAAAATGTCAAGAAATTAAGTAAAGGAGGGGAAACTAAATGAACCTTAAAGAGAGATATAAGGCTGAAATAGTACCTGCATTAAAAGAGAAATTTGGATATAAATCAGTAATGCAAGTACCAAGATTAGAAAAAATAGTAATTAATATGGGAGTATCTGATGTAAAAGATAGTTCAAAAGCATTAGAAAATGCAGCAAGAGATTTAGAATTAATAGCTGGACAAAAACCAATTATTACAAAAGCAAAAAAATCAGTTGCAGCATTTAAATTAAGAGAAGGAATGGATATTGGATGTAAGGTAACATTAAGAGCAGATAAAATGTTTGATTTTGCTACTAAGTTTTTCAATGTAGCACTTCCTCGTGTAAGAGATTTTAAAGGTGTAAACGTTAAATCTTTTGATTCAAAAGGAAATTATAATATGGGAATTAAAGAACAATTAATATTTCCAGAAATCGAATATGATAAAATAGATAAAGTAAGAGGAATGGATATCGTTTTTGTTACAACAGCAAAAACTGATGCAGAAGCAAAAGCATTACTTGAAATGCTAGGCTTACCATTCGCTCATAGTTAGGGGGGCAAACAAATGGCAAAAAAGTCTATGATAGCTAAACAAAAAAGAGAACCAAAGTTTAGTACAAGATATTATAACAGATGTAAAATATGTGGAAGACCACATTCATATATGAGAAAGTATGGAGTATGCCGTTTATGCTTTAGAAAATTAGCATATCAAGGAGAAATACCAGGAGTTAAAAAAGCAAGCTGGTAAAAAAGGAGGTAAAGTAGTAATGATGACAACAGATCCAATTGCAGACATGTTAACAAGAATAAGAAATGCAAACCAACAAAGACATCAAACAGTAGACATTCCTTATTCAAAAGTAAAACAAGCAATAGCAGAAATTTTAGTAGCCGAAGGTTTTGTATCTTCTATGGATATAATAAAAGAAGAATACTCAACAATAAGAGTAACACTAAAATATGAAGGAAAAACAAGAGTTCTACAAGGTCTAAAAAGAATAAGTAAACCAGGCCTTAGAATATATGCAAGTGTAGAGGAATTACCTAGAGTATTAAATGGTTTAGGAATAGCAATAATATCTACTTCAAAAGGAATAATTACAGATAGAGAAGCAAGAAAACAAAATGTAGCAGGAGAAGTTCTTGCATATATATGGTAAACATTATCATCTATAAAATAAATGTTAAATTAAGAATCAAGAAATAAAGGAGGAATACTTAAAATGTCAAGAATAGGTAAAAATCCTATAGTAATACCACAAGGTGTAGAAGTAAAAATTGATAACCATACAGTTACAACAAAAGGACCAAAAGGAACTCTTACACAGACTTTTTTAGATGCAGTTAATATAAAAATGGAAGACGGAAAAATAGAAGTTAGTGTAGATAATCTTAAAAATGGAAACCTTCATGGTTTAACTAGAACTCTGATAAATAATATGGTTGTAGGGGTAAGTACTGGTTTTGAAAAAGCACTAGAAATCAACGGTATTGGATATAGAGCACAAAAACAAGGAAAAAAATTAGTTTTAACTCTAGGTTATTCACATCCAGTAGAAATAGAAGAGCAAGAAGGAATAACTATAGATGTGCCAACACCAGCCTCAATAATTGTTAAAGGTATCGACAAACAAGTAGTTGGTCAAATAGCTGCAAATATTAGAGAAAAAAGATTACCAGAACCATATAAAGGTAAAGGTATAAAATATGTTGGCGAGAAAATAAGAAGAAAAGAAGGAAAAGCTGGCGGTAAAAAATAGTGGATAAATTTTAGAAAGGAGACTTACAAAAATGATAAACAAAAAGAGTAGAACAGAGTCAAGAGCAATAAGACAAAAAAGAGTTAGAGCAAGAGTAAAAGGCACTAACGCTAGACCAAGACTTTGTGTATTTAGAAGTTTGAAAAATATATCTGTACAATTAATTGATGATGAATCTAATACAACACTACTAAGTGCATCAACATTAGATAATGAGATAAAAACAAAGGCATCTAATATTGAAGCGGCAAAAGAAGTTGGAACTCTTATCGCAAAACGTGCAGTAAAAAAAGGAATAAAAACTGTAGTCTTTGATAGAAATGGTTATATATACCACGGAAAAATTAAGGAACTTGCAGAAGCAGCAAGAGTTGCTGGATTAGAATTTTAATTGGAAGGAGAAACCAAAATGACTGATACAAAACAAGAATTAAAAGAAAAAGTTGTTAATGTAAATAGAGTAGCAAAAGTTGTTAAAGGTGGTAGAACTTTTAGATTTAGTGTACTAGTTGTTGTTGGTGACCAAAATGGTCACGTTGGAGTAGGAACTGGTAAATCATCAGAAGTACCAGAGGCTATAAAAAAAGCAACAGATGAAGCAAAGAAAAATTTAGTAGAAGTACCTTTAGTAAATGGAACTCTACCTCATGAATATACAACTCACTTTGGAGCATCTAGGGTTATAATAAAACCAGCTGCACCAGGTACTGGAGTTATCGCTGGTGGATCAGTAAGACCAGTATTAGAACTTGCAGGAGTAAAAGATGTAACAGCTAAGACTTTAGGCTCTCGTAATAGCAGAAACGTAGTATATGCTACAGTAAAAGCATTACAAGCAATGAGAACCCCAGAAGAAGTAGCAAGGCTTAGAGGAAAAACTTTAACAGAAATTATAAAATAGTCTTGGAACAAAATATCAAGGAGAGGAGGAACTTAAGGTATGAAGATGCACGAATTAGGTCCAGCATATGGATCAACTACAAAGAGAAAAAGAGTAGGTAGAGGAATTGGAAGCGGACTTGGCAAAACAGCTGGTAGAGGACATAATGGACAAAAATCAAGAAGCGGTGGAAGTATACGAAGAGGATTTGAAGGTGGACAAACACCATTATTTAGAAGAATTCCTAAAAGAGGATTTACCAATCGCTTTTCAACTGAGTATGCAATCGTTAATCTAAGTGACTTAGAAAGATTTGAAGCAGATACAGTAGTAAATACAGAATTACTATTAAAAGAAGGTATAATTAGAAAAGAATTAGATGGATTAAAAGTTTTAGGTAACGGAGAACTAACTAAAAAACTTACAGTTGTAGCAGCAAAATTTTCTAAGGCAGCAGAAGAAAAAATACAAGCTGTAGGTGGAAAGACAGAGGTGAAGTAGTATGCTACAAACCTTAAAAGATATATTTGGAGTAAAAGACATAAGAAAAAAATTACTTTTTACTGTGTTCATAATACTTTTATATAGACTTGGTACTTTTATAACAGTACCAGGAATTGATAAGACCATGTTTATGGATCAAGTTGGAGCTGCGGGGGGACTTGTTGGTACAATAAACCTGATATCAGGTGGTGCATTTAGTAGATTTTCAATATTTGCTATGACAATAGGACCATATATTACAGCTTCAATAGTACTTAACCTATTACAAGTAGTAATACCTAGTTTAGAAAAACTAGCTAAAGAAGGAGAAGAAGGTAAAAAGACATTAAATAAGTATACTAAATATTTGACACTAGCTTTTGGTTTAATTGAAGGCCTTGGATTATATTTAACTTATAGAAAATATTTATTACCTGTTTTAACTTACGGTGCAGGTTCTGTACTCGGAGCAATCCTTTTTGTAGGATCTCTTGTAGCAGGAACAGCTCTGCTTACATGGCTTGGTGATAAAATAACAGAGTATGGTGTAGGAAATGGTATATCAATAATTGTTTTTGTTGGTATAGTATCAGGAATACCGGGTGGAGTAACAACGTTACTTACATTTGCAAAAGGTGGAATAACAAACTCGTTAATAGTTGCAGCATTAGTTATAGCAATAGTAGTAGTACTTGCAGCGGTAATATTTGTACAACAAGCTGAACGTAGAATTCCTGTAAACTATGCAAAACGTGTAGTTGGAAGAAAAATGTACGGTGGACAAAGCACACATATTCCAATAAAAGTTGCAATGGCAGGAGTTATGCCAATAATATTTGCAATGTCATTTATGATGTTTCCAGCAACTATTATAAATTTATGTACAGGAGGACATCCAACTGGATTCTGGGGAGTTGTTAGTAGCATATTTTCAGTATCACAAGGAAGTGCATGGTATTATTTGATAATATATGCTCTGCTATACATGGCTTTAATAATAGCGTTTACATTTGTATATACAATGTTTATGGTAAATCCGGTAGAAATATCTAACCAATTAAAGAAAAATGGCGGGTTTGTACCAGGAATAAGAGCAGGAAAAGCAACATCAGAATATATATCTAAAGTACTAAAATATATAACAACTGTAGGAGCACTATTTTTAGCGCTAGTTGCAGTATTTCCGATTTTACTACAAGGAATTACTCCATTTGCAATAACTTTTGGTGGTACATCAGTACTTATCATAGTAAGTGTTGCACTTGAAATATTAAAAAATCTAGAGACTCAAATGGTAAGTCGTCATTATACAGGTTTTTTAAATTAGTATAGTAATAGATAGATATTTGAAATAGATAAAAAATAAAAACAGTAAAAATGGCATCTAGTAGGTGCTGTTTTTTTACTGTTTTTATTTTAGTAAAGCTATAAATATTAATATTTACAAATGTCTTCTATATTTAAATATACATTTCCTAAGTTATCAAATACCCAATAGGATTTTTTATATTCACCTATATTGCACTCTATTTTTGAGAAGTCTATATTATAGTATATTTTTGTATTATCCCCTGAAATTGCAAGTATCTCTTTTATAGTTGGAGTTATATTTTCTACTTTTGCAGAGTCAAAAAAAATATTGGTATTCTCTCCTGTTTTTATGTCCTTTAATATACGAGCAGGATCAAGCGTTGTATCGTTAGTAATTTTATCTCCCATATATTTTTGTATTTGAGAAGATATTTTTTGTTTATCGGTTAGAATTGCACTAATTGTTTCTTTAGTTAAAACACTTTTTTTAGGTGTGCTTTTTTTGCCAAAATGTATTGGTATAATATTAGAAGTAACGAGCATTGAGAGAACTAAAGAGAAAACAGATATGAGTAAGGATAAACATATTAATTTCTTTTTTTTGCTTTTATTTGTTTTTTCTTTTTTTGAATTTATGCCTTTAGTATTACTTGAATTTTTGTTCTCACTTTTTATTTTTATATTCATATCTTTTTTGTTTAAATAGCCAATTAATCCAAGAGCATATATAATAGCAATAATTGATATTATAACACCAAACTTAGGTAAAAATGCTAGAATTAAAGAAGATGTAGAAAGAATAAATGTAAGCGTTATCATTTGTTTTCACCTCCAAGATGCATAAATAAAGTATAGCACAAACAAAAAAAATAGTCAAATATTTCTGTATATTTATTTGCTAAAATTATTTTGCTTTTGAGTAGTTATAAATTAAAAATAATTTAACAATAAAGCCTATAATCGTACAATATAATAAGGAGAATATACAAATAACAACCACTAACTAAGTAGTGGTTGTTACTAAATTGATTCACATCAGTATTATAGAATATATTCATTATCAGACAGCGTTTTATCGTTTTTGTATTTAGATATATCTTTTATATTTAAATATACTTTACCAGAAGAGTCAATTACAAAAAATGTTTTATTATCATCTTGTATAGATGAGTTTAAATTATTGTAATCTATATCATAGTAGATAGTTCCACTATCTTTTGTTGCACATATTCCTCGTATAACTTCATTCCAGTTTTTAATATCTTCTTTTAATTTGTATATATCTTTATGTTCTTTTGAAGAAATTTCTTTTATTGCATCTTCTTTTGATATTAAATCCTTTGTTTTCTTTTTACCTTTTTTTACAGTTTTATTTGATATATACTCATCTACACTTTCTTGTAATGCTTTAGATTCTTCTTTTATTATTGTTATATCTGTATCTTTTATTAGAGTTTTTTCTTTTACTGTAAATGTGACAAATGTAATACTTGTATAGATAACAGAAACAATAGTTGTTATTATAGTAATAGTTAGAGCGATTTTAGCAATCCCTTTTAAGTTATCATTTATACTTTTTTTTATACTTAGTGTTGAAAGTACTATACCTATTATACCTACTACAATTCCAGTATACGGAAAAAATGTAGTAATCATTGATATAACAGCTAAAATTACTGCTGCAATTTCCATTTTGTTGCCTCCTGTCTTTTTAATAATTTACTACATTAATTATACCACAAGTAGACATAATAGTCAAATTTTCGAACTAAAATCTCATTTTAAAAGTAAAGATTTAGTAAAAAATAGTATGCTATAGATTTTATAATATATTAATGCTTTTGAAAGTGTCTTAAACTTAAAATAGTTTAAATTTCTATAGATATTTAAACTATTTTAAAATTTTCCTTTTTAAAATAATAATTATATAGTATAATATACATTAGAGGTGTGAATTTATGCAAGAAAATGAAAAAGCTTTATTAATAGGAGTAAATGTAAATGGGGAAAAAAATTTTAAACAATCTATGGAAGAATTAGTTAATCTAACTAAAGCTTGTAATATTGATGTTGGAGAAATTATAGAGCAAAACTTGAATTCTGTTAACAGGTCGTTATATATTGGAACAGGAAAAGTGGAAGAGGTAAAAAAAGAGATAGATATAACACAAGCAGATTTAGTTATATTTAATAATGAATTATCATCATCTCAGTTGAGAAATTTACAAAAATTGCTAGATATACCAATACTTGATAGAACGGCTCTAATACTTCAAATATTTGCTAAAAGGGCACAAACTAAGGAATCTAAATTACAAGTAGAGGTTGCAAAACTTCAATATATGTTACCAAGGCTTGTAGGTCTACATTCATCTCTTGGAAGACAAGGTGGTGGCGCAGGGCTTAGTAATAAAGGCTCGGGTGAAAAAAAATTAGAACTTGATAAAAGAAAAATAGAAGACAAACTTATTGAACTAAGAAAAGAATTAGAAAATATATTAGGTCAAAGAGATATTCAAAGAAGAAAGAGAGTTAAATCAAATGAGCCATTGGTATCTTTGGTAGGTTATACCAACGCAGGAAAATCTACATTACTTAACACGTTGGTAGAGATTTATCAAAAACAAGAAGAAAAAAAAGTACTTGAAAAAGATATGCTATTTGCAACTCTTGAAACATCGGTAAGAAATATTATACTTGGAGATAACAAATCATTTTTGCTATCTGATACTGTAGGGTTTATAGATAAATTACCACATAATTTAATAAAAGCATTTAGATCTACATTAGAAGAAATAAAGAGCGCAGATTTACTTTTACATGTAATAGATTACTCAGATCCAAACTTTGATTTATATATAGATGTTACAAAAGAGACTTTAAAAGAACTTGGAGCAGATAATATACCAGTTATATATATATATAATAAATCTGATTTAATGCTAGATAAATTACCATTAATAGACGGAAATAGTATATATATGTCTGCTAGTAAAAAACAAGGTGTTGAAGAACTCATTCAAATGATAGAAAAAGAAATATTTTCAAATTATATAAATTGTAAAATGCTAATACCTTTTTCGAAAGGAAATATTATATCATATTTTAATGAAGTAGCAACTATAAAGTCTACTGAATATACACAAGATGGAACTTTAATAGAAGTTGAGTGTAAGCAAAGTGACTATAGTAAATATATAGAGTTTGTTATAAAAAGTAAATCTTAAAAATAAAAGGCTATTTTAAGTGTATTTAAAAAATGCACTTATTTTTTTCTTTTTTTATTAATTTTATATATCAAAGATATTTGAAATATTCTCATACTTTTTAAAAAACAACAGATAATAATAATATGATATATTTAATTGGAATTTTTGTTGGCATATTAAATGGTTTGTTTGCATCTGGCGCAGGTCAAGTTTTAGTTATTTATCTAATATTTTTTTTGAAAATGCAAACACATAGAACACGAGCACTCAGTGTAGCTCTTTTATCTGTATCTAGCGCCTTTGCACTCATTGGATATAGTCACTTTGTAAAATTTGATTTTTTAAAGATGGTATTACTTATTATTATATCCGCTATATCAGGATTTATAGGTGCAAAACTTATGAAAAAAATACCATCTAATATTTTAAATTTAATTTCAGGTGTTTTAATAGTTTGTTTAACTGGTTACAAATTATTAAAAGGAGGTTAGTGGAAAATGTGGATAACACTTAGCATAACAGCCCTTTTTAGTGGAATAATTTCTGGCATGGGAATTGGTGGTGGTAGTGTTTTTATACTACTTACTACAATTTTTAATGTGTTTGAGCACGTTGAAGCGGCAAGTTATAATTTAATTATGTTTTTAGTTATTGGCATAAGTGCAAGTATTTATAATTTAAAAAAAGATTTGCTTGATAAGAAAATGTTTAAAAAACTAGTTATTCCAATATGTACAGGAAGTTTAATAGGCGTGTTTATAGCAAGTAAGTTAAATAGTACTATATTAAAAAGCACGTTTTATATATTTATGATAATAATTGGTATTTATGAAATTATTACAAGTTTAAAAAGAATGATTTTAGCAAATACTAAAGATAAGAAAGGAGATGAATAGTATGAATTTTGCTAAAGGTGCAATACTTGGTATGGTTGCAGGTGCTATTGTGGGGGCGATAAATAGTGATTCTTTTATGGGAATGTTTGACAAAAGTAAAAAAGAGCTAATTAAAATGAAAAGAAGATATGGTGCGTAAAATTAGGAACAAAATTTTTAAGTTTGTAAGTTTTTAATATAAAATAAAGTAGCTATAAACCTGTATATAAAAGGTTTATAGTTACTTTATTTATTATATAAGCTGTTATTTTTTTGCTAAGCTATAGATATGTAAATATTTCTATAGAAGTGTTTGGTTGCAAAGTACTAGGTTTTGTGTTATATAATAGCTATAAAAATACATAAAAAAGCTATTTGTTTAATTTATTTAACTTTTTGTGTGCTATCCCTTGATATTTGATGCAATTTATAGTAAAATTAAGTATAAGGAAAATTATAATAAAAAAATAGACGAAATCAGTGGGGTAGTAATTATGGTATACAAGAAAATAACGTTTATATCTATAGCTTTAGCTATAGTAGCAACAATTGTTTCGAGTTTTGTATTTGGTTCAAGTCAAGTTACATCAAATGATCAAATAATAGATTCAACAATGCAAATATTAATATTTATACAAAAATATTCTTGGCCTATAGTAACGCTTATATTTATATATGCATTATATCAATTTTATGTGATAGGGTCTGAGGTGTTAGAACATAAAATACTTGGTCAAAGGTTAATAGTAGGTGTAGCAATTTTTATGGTTTTAATACAATGTTTGCCACTTATGTATGCGTTTTTGATAGTCAAGTGAACATAAGAAAAACAAGTAAAAGAGAGGGTATGAAGATATGAAAGTACTATTTGGTATTAATAATGATGATACAGTAAAAAGTATAGTTGATTTTTATGAAGAAAAATATAAAGAGAAAATAGAGTATAAAAATGTTTATTACTTTAAACAATTTATACAAGAATTGTCAACAGGTACTTATGATAGAGCGGTTGTTTTAGAGGAATTAGAAAAATTCCCAACAACTAATTATGCTCAAATAGATGAATATTTATTTACGAATATAGATTCTATGACAGATGTATATGATTCAAAAAGTATTGTATATATAGCGTCTGATAGGAGAAAACTTGGTGACGAATTTTTATCGAAATTGTTTAATTTAGGAATGTATACAGTTCTTACTGGACAAGAGAGAACAAAAGGGAAAGTTAGTGCTGCTATAAATAGACCTTTTTTTAAAAAAGATGTGAAAAAGTTTTATGATAATGCATCGAGAGATAGTGTATATAAGTCAGCCGAAGTATCTGAAATTGAAATCCAAAGGATTGTTTCGTATTATAAAAATCAAAATGGAGTTGCAGATAAATACGATGAAATATTTGATAGAATAGCAACTCAATATACAAGCGAACAGTTAAAAGTTATAATAAACTTTTTGCCTGCAGATGTAAAACAGCATTTGGCATATAATAACGAAAAATATAAAGCAATAGCTAATTTATCAAATGAGGGTGGTACGACACAGGTTCAAGAAGTTGCATCTGGTGCATATAGACCACAAGAAATACTTAATAAATCAGATGATGCTGGAGCTATAGAAATCAAAAAAGGTCCTGAAATTGCAGAAAGAATTGTTGTACAGCAAGTTCCATCTGAGCAAAAAGTTGTAACACAAGTTCAAGTGATGGAAAAAGAAGTTGTAAAAAATGTATATGAAGTACCAAAAGACTATAAAAAAACAGTATGTTTTGTTGGAGCTCCAAAAGTTGGAACAACATTTTGTATAAATGCAATAGGAACTTATCTTGCAAGGAATAAGATAAAAACAGCAATTGTTGATGTAACTAAAAAAAGAGATACCTATACAATTTATACATACGATAGTGAAGGAAAAAGAAACATCGCTGCTGAAAGTTTGAGATACGCTTCTAACGGCTTAAATGAGCCACTTATGTATGATAAACTAAGCGTATACACAGGAATGCCTGGAGATGACAGAAAAACATATAATGCAGGTGTTGCAATTGATACTATAAATCAAAATAATAAAGTAATATTAGTAGATGCAGACTTTACTACCCCACCGGATTTCTTTAGACTTTGTCAAGAAATATATATAGTTCAAGACATGGATATATTAAATATTCATCAAGTAACTATGTTTTTAAGAGAATTGAAATCTCGTGGTGTATCAATGAATAAAATTAGAGTTATAATAAATAAACATGTAAAATGTTCGCTTACAGCAAAAGATATTTTAGATGGAATTGCAACATATTCAAGTTATGATCTAAAAATGTTTGACGAATTATTTAACTCAGCAACAATACCATATTTTATATTACCTTTTGATGTTGAAAATTACAAAAAATATATAGATATGATATTTAAATATCAAAATAAATTTGCGTATTTTAGCGATGATTTTAAAGAAGGATTAGCTAATATAATAAATGCAATTTATCCAATGGAAGGTGTAACTACAGTAAATATTAACAAATCTTCAGGAAAATCTGGAAGACAAAAGAAAAGGTTTAGATAAAGTATAATTTGAAATTATACTAAAAAAAGTACAAAAGAGAGGTGTAGTTAAATGTCACCAATGATACCAATAATAGTAATATTTATAATTGTAATACTTCTAATCATGTTTATGATTTTAAAAAGACAAGTAGATTATTACAAGAATATGTCACAAAAAATAGCATATATGGGCGTTATGGAAGGTATGTTTGAGATAATGGGCTCAAGTATAAATGCAAAAGACAAAATAGTTGCACTAAATAATGCTATAAAAGAGGCATATAATTTAAAATATTCAAGTATAGCAACATATGATGGATATTCATACTCTGTAAAAGCAACAAATGTAGAAACAGAATATATAGATTGTATAAAAAAGTTTTCAACAGAAAAAGAATTTAAAGCAAGAAAAAAAGTATCAAAATATATAACGATTGCTAAAAATAAAACTCTTTTATATAGGAGTGCTGTAGAAAGAAAAATATGTTCAGCAATGTTTTCACCGATTTACTATAAAGATATGTATCTGGGCTTTTGGATAATAGAGGATACAGAAACAGATGCATTTGAACACATTACCAAAGGAGAGCTTACAAAACTCAAAGACAATATTGGTGTGTTTCTAGAAAATGTACAATTTCAAGATACACTAGAAATAGCAGAAAATACGGATAAACAAACAGGATACTATAACAATATGTATTTATATTCAAATGCAAGATCAGTGTTAACGGCTTTTGATACGAGCGCACTTACTCTAATATGTCTTAAAAATATACCAGATATAAATGAAAAATATGGTAGAAATATAGGAAACGCGCTTCTTATAAAGGTAGCAAATTCTATAAAGGATTTAGCACCAAAGTCTTCTATATTTATAAGATATAGCGGACTTAGATTACTTATAGTAACACCAAATACAAACGCACAACTTATGCAACCATTTAATGAACAATTAATAAATAGATTAAAAACAGAAAGTGAATACGTAGGAGATAGGAAAGTATCGTTAGAACTTCAAGTGTTGCTTCATACATTTAAAAAACAAAATAATATAGAAAAAGAAATACAAAAAATGGTATCATATATAGATCTTATGAAAGATGTGAATAGTATAAAAATAATATAGATTATATAATGTTATGTATAAAGTTATAGAGAATAGTATAATATAGAAAGTAAAGGAGTGATTAAAATGGATCAAAATACAACGGTTTTTACACCTCAAAAAGATGAATCAAAAAGGGTAAAAGAAATAATGGAACAAGTAGTTATCGCATTAAAAGATAAAGGATATGAGCCTGTAAGTCAAATAATTGGATATATATTATCAGGAGATCCAACATATATAACATCTCATCAAAATGCAAGAGCATTGATTTGTAAAATAGAAAGAGATGACCTATTACAAGAAATGATAAGAAAGTACTTAGATGTTTAAGAGTTAGGATTGTTTATGAAAAGAATATTAGGCGTGGATTATGGTGAAGTAAGAGTTGGACTTGCAATATCTGATCAATTAGGAATAACCGCACAAGGTATTGATAATTTAGTGATAAATAAAAGCGATAAAAAGTTTATAATAGGGATAAAAAATATAATTGAAAAATATGATATAGAAAAAATTATAATAGGTTATCCTAAAAACATGGATGGAACTATGTCACAAAAATCAAAGAAAATAGAGGAATTTATACCCAAACTTGAACAATTAGGTGTAGAGGTATATAAATGGGATGAAAGACTTACTACGGTATCTGCGTATAAAACTATGAAAGAGTTAGGGATTTCTCAAAAGAAAAAAAACAGCTATGCAGATAAATTAGCGGCAACATATATTTTAGAGGGTTATTTAAATAGTCTAAATAAAAAACAGTAGTTCAATTAATTTGTAGTTATTGTAGTAACTTAAGGCTTAAGATTTTGCATAAAACAGGTAAATTAAGCCAAAACTATATACAAATGGCTAAAAGTATTGTATAATGTACTCATTAAAAAGGAGGATAATTAAAATGGAAAAAGAAGAAAATGTACAAGGTTGTGCTGCAGGATGTGATAGTTGTGCTGGATGTGGAGAGCATGAAAATTCAGAACAATTTTCACCAATAGTAACACTTACAGATGAAGATGGAAAAGATGTTAAGTTTGAAATATTAGACGTTGTAGTCCTAGATGATGAAAAAGAATATTTAGTAGTAGCAGAAGCTGGAGAAAAAGAAGAAGAATCTGATGTTGAGGTTACTATTCTAGGAATAACTGAAGAAGATGGTGAAGAAGTTTATGATACTGTTATAGACGAAGATTTAGCTAAAAAAGTATTTGATGAGTTTGTAAAACAACAAGCTGATATGGAAGAAGTTGAGGAAGAATTAGACTCTGAAGATGAAGAATAAAAAGATAAAAATAAATTTAAAAACATTAAAATATAGAGGTTTTCTTATATATTTTAATGTTTAATTTTTTCTCTTAATTTATATTTTCCATGTAATAGTGTTTTTGAAGTAGCCGTCCCATTACTATTAGTGGTTAAAGTATCTACCACTTTATTATTACTATCTATTATTTCAAATACAACATTTCTTAAAGGTGATTTCACTGATATACTAGTATATTTATTATCTTCAGAACTATACTTTTTTACTATTATTTCAACTTTTATATTTTGATTTTGAAATTCTATCATAGTAGTTTCTCCAAATTTAATTTCAACTATCCGAGTACAATTATCTTTATCAATATAATATTCTTCTGGTACTGATATCTCAGTTACTTTTATTTTTTGTTCTTTCATAATATTTAACTCTTTTTCTACATCTAATTCAATTTCACCATTTTTATTCGTTATGAAGTCACCTAACTTATTTCCTTTTAATGTTTATATTTAAACACCTTGATACACTTCAACTGCATTTGTTTTATCTTTCAAAATTGTATTTTCCAATATAAGTAAAAATGCCCCTATTAAACTAACAACCACCATTATTGCTATAATAATTAAAGTCCTTTTTAAGATCATATAAACCACATCCTTTAGTTTCATTATACAGAATTGATTTTTTAAAAGTCAATCCTTTTTTTTAGGTATAGTAAAATACTTAAGTAAATATATTTTATACTTTAAGCATACCATAACATCAGCTATTACAACTGATGTTATGGCTGTTTCATAGACTATTGGATTATGAGCATTCCTCTTTTGTTTAAGTACACATTCCTATAATTTCTCACATCACAAAATCGTCATCTGTCTTCTCTACTTTGTGCACTTGGGCGCTTTTTTTATCTTCTTTATCATCAAATTGGCCTTTTTCAATTTCCTTTTTTTCTTTTTCACTCATATTATTTACTTGGTCGTTTATATTATTTACTTGTTGTCTTAATTTTTTATTGAAATCCGTTTCTTCAGCTCCAGGATCTCCTCTTTTGTCTGGTGTTTTTTGAGGTGCTTTTTTACTATATTCCTCAAAAGTGTTTAAAAGAGCTCTCTTTAATTCACTTACTTTTCTCATATCAATTTTTCCATCTTCATGCATTTTGTCAACCTTAGCTCGTAGTGCTTGATACTCTGTTAGTAATTCGTTATACGTTTTTAGTGTAGTACTAACTGCACCATTCTTTAATGTTGCACCATCCCATTTAAAATCTTCAAATGATTTCTCCATCTCATTTCTTATTAAATATAGATCCTTACTTAAATTCTCTTTTTGTGCGTTTGCTTCTTCAAATTTAATCGAATTTTCATTATTTTCTAACCACGAATTTTTAGTATCAATATCATCTACTACTTTTTTAGCTCTATCTATTACTTCAGCTTTTTTATCGGCATATTCAGCTTGTATGTTTTTTATCATTTCTTTTTCTTCATTAGTATATTCAAAGTTTATTCCTCTTTCGCTCCTTGCTCTATCCTCAATTCTTTTTAGCTTTGTATTCATATCGCTTAACATGTTTTCTAAAAGATTGGCATAATCTTTTCTTACTTTTTCTAATGTTGCAATTTCAGACTCTAATTTATTTCTATCTTCATATAAACTCATATTTCTCTTTCCTCCCTTTTCTTTATTATATAACAATTCAAAGCTTTTGTAAAGAGTCAATTTGTTTTAAAGTTTATAACCCTTCTTACTCTAGAAAATATTGTATAAATTGATTTTAGGTATTATTAATTTGCCTATTTTACTGTCATTATACAGACAATATATATTCAATCTTCCTTTACATAGTGATTTCAAACTTATTACTATCAATATGATATTTCTTAGTAGTTGTTCCGCTTATTATTTTTATATCAGTACCTTTGCTGTTAATGTCAATATAAAAATGTAATTTTTTTTAAAAATAATAATGTCATTTAATATAAATTTATATCTATTACTAACTATTTTCTTCTTTTTGTTTTTCTTTGTGTTCGGCTTGATTTTACAACTCGCCACAGTGATTTTTGAAATCAAAGCATAATTATGTAAATAACTATTGACAAATGCACAATATAATGCTAATATATAATAAAATCAAATAAATAATTATATAATAATTAGGGACGTTCCATAAATAAATGTTCCAGTTTTTAAAATAGAGAAAGTATAAA
>JAVXNL010000001.1:32912-53509 GCA_036645795.1 Clostridia bacterium | reverse complement strand
ATGAAATAACAATAGATAATCCAGTTGTAGCAAAAGTAGAAAATGGAAAAATAGTCGGGCAGTTTGAAGGTCAAACAGCATTTAGGGTAAAGCTAAAAGGGTTAAATAGATCGGCTGTAGGCTATTTAAAAGTAATAGATAATACTAATATAGAATTAAAACAAGAAAATTATATTATAGGTATTGGACAAAATTTAATGCCATCATTTCAAATAATAGGGCCAAATCAAAATAGCTATATAACAATAGATAATCCAATTGTAGCAAGAGTGGAAAATGGAAAAATAGTTGGACAATTTGAAGGTCAGACAGCGTTTGAAATAAGGCTTAATAATTCAACAAAATTTGTTAGGGGTTATTTAAAAGTAGAAGATAATTCAACTATAAAATTCAATAAAGAAAATTATATAATCAATATGCATGAATATGTAGATTTAGATTTTAGCATAAGTGGAACTAATAAAGAATACAATATAGTAATAGACAATCCCGTTATAGCAAAGGTAGAAAAAGGTAATAAGATAAAAGGGATTAATTCAGGTCAAACAGCATTTGAAATAAGACTTAACAATTCTTCTAAATTTGTCAAAGGCTATTTAAAAGTAGAAGATAATTTAAAAATCTCTTTAAATAATGAAAATTACTTTTCAAAAGTGGGAGAATTAGTTACTTTGGATGTAAGAATTGTTGGCGCAATAAAAGAGTATGATATAATAATAGATAATAAAGCTGTCGCAATTTTAGAAAATGGGAAAATCAAAGCTATAAGTGAAGGTCAAACAGCATTTACACTGAAATTAAAAGGAACTAATAAAACTACTACAGGATATTTAAAAGTGGAAAAATAGAGGAGTGATATTTTTGAAAATAAAAATGTTAATAGCGAGTTTGTTTACTGTATGTATATGTACTATGACTACATTAATAATTGCAACTGGCAATGTAGGGGATTTGGAAAAATTAACTATAAATAGAGAAGGGCTAGAACCTGCTTTTAATGAAAATATAACTATGTATTCTATATTTGTACCAATTAATGTAGAAAAAATAGATATTGTGGCTATACCAAAAGAAAAAGAATTTAGTGTGGAAATTACGGGAAATGAGAATTTAGTAGAAGGAGATAATATTATTAACATTAATGTTATATCTCCTAAAGGTAAAATTGAAAAAAACTATAAAATAGTAGTTACTAAGTCTAGGAATTTTGAAAATTCTGATTCATATTTATTAAATTTAATTGTTGAAAATGCTATATTAGCTCCAAAGTTTACGTCACAAAATTTAATTTATGATTGTGGTAAAGTAGCAAGTAATGTGAATAAACTTAAAATATTGGCATTCCCTAATAATGAAGAGGCAAAAGTAGAAATTATAGGAAATGATGAATTAAAATTTGGAGAAAATAAAATTGATATAAAAGTGGTTTCTAAAGATTTAAAAACTAATAAAAGTTATTCTATTAATGTAGTTAGAGAGAGTGATGATAAAAATAGTTTGTCGAATGTAGAAGAAGAACAAAAAAATATAGATAAATCAAATAAGGTATCTATATTTGAAATGCTAAAAAACTTTTATATAAAAAATATGGGCATAATAAATGTAGCTTTAGTTGTAGTTTTAGTATTTATAGGGCTTTTAGTCTTTAAAAAAAGTATTAAGAAAAAGTAACCCAATCATATGAGTAAAAAGTAACCGTCTGTAAAAAGAGCCGGTTACTTTTTTTGGGTTAGTTGTTATTATTGAGGATATGTTTTTAAAAATATGTATTATTTATTAATGTCTAAACAAAACTTATATTTTAGTAAGAGCCTAGATTGTTGAAACCCTAGTTATGTAGTCTTTTTGACTTTTAATTGGGATTTTTGTATTTATATATGTTTCTACACTGAATATTACCAGCTTTTTTGTAGATTTATCATAGGAAATCTAAGAATTTTCTTGTAAAAAAAAAAGAATAATGATATAATGTAGGTATAAATAGTATGGAGGAAATGATGAATTTTTTTAAATCAATAATAGAAAATAGAAAGTTAATTTTTCAATTAGGAAAAAATGATTTTAGAAATAAATTTGCAAATACAAGTCTAGGCGCAATATGGGGATTCATATCACCATTTGTATTTATGCTTACATATGTAATAGTGTTTCAATATATATTAAAAACAGGAAGTGCAGGAAATTATCCATTTGTAGTATGGTATATACCAGGAATGGCGATGTGGATGTTTTTAAATGATAGTATAACAAACTGTAGTAACTCTATAAGAAACTATAGTTATTTAGTAAAAAAAGTTGTTTTCCCAGTTGACGTAATACCAATTATATCAATGGTATCAACAGCAGTAGTATCAATATTTTTGTTTTTAATAGCAATTATAGTATGTATAGCGTTTGGGTTTTTACCTAATATATTAATGCTAATATATTTTATACTAGCTGCAATATGCTTTTTAATAGCAGTAACTAGATTTACTTCAGCAGTAACAACACTAGTACCAGACTTTTCGCAACTTTTAATAGTTGTGATGCAGTTAATGTTTTGGTTAACACCAATAATATGGAATTTATCAATGATAGGAGAAGGAATACTAGGGAAAATAGTAAGATGCTCACCGTTTACATATTTAGTTACAGGATTTAGGGAAGTATTTATAGATGGAAATATAGTAACATCTGGTCATTATGTATATACAATAGTATTTTGGGTGGTAACAGTATTTATGTTTATATGGGGAAACTATATATTCAATAAAAACAAAAAAGATTTTGCAGATGTTTTGTAAAATAAAAATAATAGGAGAGATGAAATGAGTAAAGAAAAAACAGTTAAAAATAAAACTGAAAAAGAGGAAAAAATAATAATAAGAATACAAGATTTAGATAAAGATTATAAAGTATATGCAAGGAAAAAAGATAGGTTATTAGAGTCTATTTTTCCATTGTATAATAAACATGGTATTTTTAAAGCTATGGATAATTTAAATTTAGAAGTAAGGCAAGGCGAAATACTTGGAATATTAGGAAAAAATGGTGCAGGTAAATCAACTTTATTAAAAATGATAACCGGAGTGGTAACTCAAACTACAGGTTCAATAGATGTTGAAGGTAAGATAAGTTCTTTATTAGAACTTGGGACTGCTTTTAACACAGAACTTACTGGTATGGAGAACATATATCAACATGGTCAAGTTATGGGGCTTAAAAATTCCGAAATAAAAGCAAGAGAACAAGAAATTATAGATTTTGCAGATATTGGAAAACATTTATTTCAACCAGTAAAGACTTATTCTTCTGGAATGTTTGCAAGACTTGCATTTGCTTGTGCGATAAATGTTGATCCTGATGTTTTAATTGTTGATGAAGTATTGTCTGTTGGTGATATGGCTTTTCAATTAAAGTGTTTTAAAAAATTCGAGGAATTTAAAAAGAAAGGCAAAACCATTCTTTTTGTAACACATAATATATCTGATGTTTTAAAAAATTGTACTAGAACTATTATAATAGAATCAGGTAGGAAAATATTTGATGGTGATGTAAAAGATGGCGTTGAAAAATACAAGAAAATGATTGTAGGGCTTGATGTAAAAGAAAGAAGAGAACAAGATGACATGAATGATACAGAAGCTTTAAAACATAATAAAAATTACAAAAAAAATCCTAAACTCTCAAATATGAAATTGTGGAAAGAAAATTTTAATTTAAATCCAAATGTAATAGAATATGGCAATAAGAAAGCTGAAGTTATTGATTTTGGTGTGTTTGACTTAAAAGACCAACCACTAGTTACCATAGATAATGATAAAGAAGTAGTATTTAAGTCTAAAATATTATTTAATCAAGATGTTAAGGATCCTATTTTTACAATGACAATAAAAAACTTTAACGGGATTGAAATGTGTGGAACTAATACACTTATTGAAAATGTCTTAACTGGTAATTTTAAAAAAGACGATATTGCAGTTGTTGAATTTAAACAAGTAGTTCCAATAGCACCTAATAGATATACTGTTTCGTTTAGTTGTACTAGGTTTAACGAAAAGTCAGAACTTGAGGTGTTAGATAGAAAATATGATGCTTTATTACTTGAAGTATTATCTATTAAAGAATGTGTTGGACTTGCTAATATAGAATCTAACATAACATTTAAAAAAATATAATAAGAGGTAAATATGAAAAAGATAAATGATGAAACAAGGATGGTAAAAAAAGATCGCTTGAAAAAATATGCGTTAGCTTTAGTATTTATTTCTATTTTAGTTACTTGTATATTTTTTTTAAACTATGAAAGTAAGGACTCTATTACTCTTACTCAATTTTCTCCAACCACATCATCTCAAATGATGGGATATGCAATAAAAACAAGCAATAATAAAATTATTATAATAGATGGCGGCACAAAAGGTGATACAAAAGAAATAAAAAGCTACATTGATAGTAATGGATCTAAAGTAGATGCTTGGATTTTAACACACCCCCATAAAGATCATGTTGGAGTATTTGAAAATATCATTCAAGATGAAAACATAAAAATAAATAAAGTATATAATTCTTTTTATCCTGAATCATTTATACCAAAAAGCAATACACGAGATAGTATAGAATCAGAAGAATTTTATACTAGTATTAAAAATTGGAAAAATAATAATGTGATTGAAGAAGTTAGTTTAAACCAAGAAATAAATATAGATAATATAAAAATAAAAATACTTGGAGTTAAAAATGAATTTATAACAGAAAATTTACTAAATAACTCCAGCTTGGTTTTTAAAGTGTATGTAAATGATAAGTCTGTTTTGTTTTTAGGCGATAGTGGAATAGAAAAAGGACAATGGCTACTTGATAATGTAAAAGACGATTTGAAATCTGATTATGTACAAATGGCTCACCATGGTCAGGCTGGTATTAGCGAACAAGTATATAAACAAATAAACCCGAAATTTTGCTTATGGCCAACGCCTGAATGGTTATGGAATAATAAAAATGGCAGTGGCACATATAAAACACAAGAAACTAAACAGTGGATGGAAAACTTAAATGTTATTGGAAACTATGTGGCCAAAGATGGATTGTGTAATATTAAAATAAAATAAAATAACAGAATAGACAAATAAATAAGTTTTAAATTTAGGAGGAAATGATGAATTTTTTTAAATCAATAATAGAAAATAGAAAGTTAATTTTTCAATTAGGAAAAAATGATTTTAGAAATAAATTTGCAAATACAAGTCTAGGCGCAATATGGGGATTCATATCACCATTTGTATTTATGCTTACATATGTAATAGTGTTTCAATATATATTAAAAACAGGAAGTGCAGGAAATTATCCATTTGTAGTATGGTATATACCAGGAATGGCGATGTGGATGTTTTTAAATGATAGTATAACAAACTGTAGTAACTCTATAAGAAACTATAGTTATTTAGTAAAAAAAGTTGTTTTCCCAGTTGACGTAATACCAATTATATCAATGGTATCAACAGCAGTAGTATCAATATTTTTGTTTTTAATAGCAATTATAGTATGTATAGCGTTTGGGTTTTTACCTAATATATTAATGCTAATATATTTTATACTAGCTGCAATATGCTTTTTAATAGCAGTAACTAGATTTACTTCAGCAGTAACAACACTAGTACCAGACTTTTCGCAACTTTTAATAGTTGTGATGCAGTTAATGTTTTGGTTAACACCAATAATATGGAATTTATCAATGATAGGAGAAGGAATACTAGGGAAAATAGTAAGATGCTCACCGTTTACATATTTAGTTACAGGATTTAGGGAAGTATTTATAGATGGAAATATAGTAACATCTGGTCATTATGTATATACAATAGTATTTTGGGTGGTAACAGTATTTATGTTTATATGGGGAAACTATATATTCAATAAAAACAAAAAAGATTTTGCAGATGTTTTATAGGGGGAATTATGGGAGAAAAAATAGATATTCTACTTGCGACATATAATGGAGAAATGTATTTAAAAGAACAATTAGATAGTATATTAAATCAAACATATAAAAATTTCAACTTGATAATATCTGATGATGCATCTGAGGATAAAACATTGCAAATATTAAAAGAGTATGAAAAAAACGATAAAAGAATTAAACTTTTTATACAGGAAAGCAATTTAGGTCTTATTAAAAATTTTGAGTTTTTATTAACAAAAGTCGAATCTAAATATTATATGACCTCAGATCAAGACGATGTATGGTTAGAAGACAAAATTAAATTATCTTTTGAAAAACTAATTTTGGATGATTCAGATTTGGTTTTTACAGATTTGGAAATAGTAGATAAGAACTTAAATACTATATATCCCTCAATGTGGAAGTATTTAAAAGTTGATAAAAAAATAAAAAAATATTCTGATTATAGAATACTTTATTTGTATAATTGTGTAACCGGGTGTACAATACTTGCAAAGTCAAAATTTTTAGAAAATATTATACCACTACCAAATTCAAAATATTTAATACATGATTATTATATGGCTTTAGTTATATCTTTAATTGGCAAAATAACATATTTAGACAAACCTACTATATTGTACAGACAATCAGGATTAAACTTAGTTGGAGTGTCAAAAAAAAGTGAGAAACTGAACACATTTAAAGAAGTTAGAGATTTGTTTATAGATATTAAAGTAGATCATTTTAATATCTTTGTTCAAAAAGAGTTTTTATTTAGTAATGAACAAAAAGAATTTAACAAAAAATGTTTAGTATATTATAAAAAGATAAAAGACACAAAATATATAAATTTTAAAGGATGGCATTTGTTTTTTAGTCTTTATAGATATGAAAAAATATCGTATTATCTACTAAATTTTACCATTTTAAATATACCTTGTTTAGCAAGGTTTATATTTGAAATTAGAAAAAAGTTAAAAAACTGATTTTTTAAAAAAGCAACCAAGAAATAGTTTTATAAAGGAAATAAAATGTTTTAAAGGAGAATTTTATGAAAATAGATTATACTTATTATAAAAAAGATTTATTGCTAAATGTATATAATGATAAAGCCAATATATTAGAATATATAAATAAAAGTGATAGTGCTAATTATGAAGAGGTTTTAAAAAAAGATAAAAGAGCTTCTGTCTATAAAGCACTGTCTAACATATCTGAGAATATAGTAAGGTGGTATGAGTTTTCAGATAATTCTAATGTACTAGAGATAGGTGCAGGATTAGGTGAAATTACCGGCGCCCTATGTGATATGAATAATAAGGTTACATCCATTGTGTTTTCTAAAGAAGATGCAACTGCTATTTCTAATAGATGGAAAAGCAAAACAAATCTAGAAATAATTTGTGGAGAACTAAAAAACATCAATTTAGATAAAAAATATGAATATATTACATTATTTAACGTTTTAGAAAATGCTAATAAAATAATTGAAGATGATAGTATTAAAAATATTGATGCAGTAAAAAAGATATTGGAATTTGCAAAAGAAAATTTAAAAGAAAACGGGAAAATATTAATAGCAACAAACAATAAGTTTGGAATTAAGAATTTTGCCGGCTCTAAATATAGTAAAGATTATTACTCCTTTTCTAGTATAACTGGGAATGAAAGTACTGATTTTCCAATTCATATGTCAAAAAAGGAATTAGTAAGTGTTTTAAATAATACTGGGCTTTTAGAATATAATTTCTTTTACCCATTACCTGATTATAGACTTACAAATGTTATATTCTCTGACAAGTATTTACCTTGCTGCGAAAATAGCAAATTAAAATATAATTTATACTATAGTGAATTTGAAAATATATTATTTGATGAGTATTCTGCATTAAAGCAATTAGTAAACGAGGATAAGTTTCCTTTCTTTGCAAATTCTTTTTTTGTAGAAGTTGGAAGTAATAATGTTGAAACAAAGTTTGTAGGATTTAATAATATTAGAAAATCCAAATATAGGCTTATAACTAAAATGAATAATAAATATATAAAAAAAACAATGCAAAATAAAGAGGGCATTCATCAAATTAAAAAGATAGAAAATAACCTAAAAACTTTGAAAGCCTTAGGTTTTAGCTTAATTGATGAAGTTAAAGAAAATACTGTTATAAGTAAATATATGGATAATTTAACTTTAGATAATTATTTAGTTACTCTAATACGACAAAACAAGATAACAGAAGCTAAAAAAGAAATCGAAAAATTCTTTGTGTATATAAGTAATAAGCTTATAGATAAAAGTTATATATATAAATCAACAATATTTGATGAATTTAAAATAGATGTGAGTTCTGAAACATTAAGTTCTTTTAATATAGTTGAAAAAGGGTTTATAGATTTGGTATTTGAAAATACTTTTTTAGAAAATAATGACTATGTTTTTTATGATCAAGAATGGTATGAATTAAATGTTCCAATTGAATTCATACTATATAGAGCGATTAATAATTTATATTATTATAATAATGAGATAAATAAAAAAATTCCGAAAAATGTTATGTTAAAAGAGTTTGGTGTTTTTGATTTTGTCGAATTGTTTGAAAAATTGGAAAATTCTTGGCAAAGTAAAATCACTGATGAGAATATAGCTGATTTTTATTCTAATTCGAATAAAAATATAACCAATTTAGAAACGGTAGTTTCTAAAAATAAACAGCTTGAAATCAAAGTTAAAATGTATGAACAAGATAATTCAATCTTAAAAATAGAGTTAAATAATATGAAATATATAAATAATATACAAGAAAACAAAATTAAAGAGCTTCAAAAAAGCATAGATAATATGCTAAATTCTAAAAGTTGGCGATATACCAAGATTTTTAGAAAATGATAGGGTTATGTAGGTGTGAGTGGATGAGTATAAAAAGTAAAATTAGAGTTGTTAAAAAGGCAATGAAGTATTTAAAAAGTAATGGAATTAAAAACTCTGTCATTAAGTTAAAGCTGAAAATATATTCTAAAAAAAATTTAGACAGTATAAATAGTAATTATTTGGACTGGATTAAAAATAATGAACCTAGTACTAAAATTATAGATTTACAAAGAAAAAAGAAATTTAAAATAGAACCTAAGTTAAGTATTATAATACCTATGTATAATACTAATAAACAATTTTTTTATGAATTAGTATGTTCTTTAAAAGCTCAAACATACTCTAACTTTGAAGTATGTTTAGCAGATGGAAGCTTAAATGTAGATGCTGAAATTCTTAATATGTTTGAAAACGATAAACGATTTATATATAAGCATTTAGAAAAAAATGGAGGTATATCAAAAAATACGAATGAAGCATTAGAAATGTCTACAGGTCAGTATATTGTTCTAATAGATCACGATGATCTAATACCTCCTTTTTGCCTATATGAAATAGTTAAATCTATAAATGAAAATACAGAGGCGGAATTTATTTATACAGATGAAGATAATATAGATTCTAATAATGAAAGAAAAAATCCTCACTTTAAACCAGACTTTTCTCCGGATACATTGAGAAGTTATAATTACATATGTCATTTGAGCGTTTATAGTAAAAAAATAATTGAAAAAGTAGGCAAATTTAATGAAAGCTTAGATGGTGCACAAGATTATGATATGATATTGAGAGTGTCAGAAGCTACAGATAAAATAATACATATACCTAAAATTCTTTATCACTGGAGATTACATAAAAATTCAACTGCTATGAGCAGTTGTTCTAAAACATATACTGATGATGCAGGATGTATGGCTATAAAAGCTCATTTAGATAGAATAGGATTAGCTGGAAAAGTAAGTATATTAGACACTCCTGGACGATATAAAGTAGAATATGAAATTTGCAATAGTCCAAAAGTTAGCATAATAATTCCAAACAAAAATTCGAAATCAGAATTAAAGAAATGTTTGAATTCTGTTTTAGAATCTTCTTATAAAAATATTGAGATAATTATAGTTGAAAACAATAGTACTAAAAAAGATATTTTTGAATATTACAAAGAAATTGAATCAAATAAAAACATTAAAATTGTCTATTTTGAAGAAAATGAGTTCAACTATTCTAAGATAAATAATTTAGGAGTAAGTAATTCCACAGGAGAATATATAATATTACTAAATAATGATACTCAAGTTATAGAAAAAAGATGGATAGAAGAAATGCTTGGGATTTGTCAAAGAAACGATGTAGGCATAGTTGGAGCAAAGTTACTATATTTTGATAATACGGTACAACATGCAGGTGTGGTTTTGGGAATGGGCTCGATAGCAGGACATGTTAATATAAATATTAAAGATATTGATCAAGGATATTTTTCAAGAGCAAATATTATTAATAACTATTCTGCGGTTACAGCAGCATGTTTAATGACAAAGAGGGCTATATATAATGAAGTGAATGGACTAACAGAAGGTTTTAAAGTAGCGTTTAATGATATAGATTATTGTATGAAAGTAGTAAATAAAGGATATTTAGTAGTATATACACCATACGCTAAATTGTATCATTATGAATCCAAAACAAGAGGATATGAGGATACTCCTGAAAAAATAAAAAGGTTTCAAAGTGAAATAGAATTGTTTAAAAAAAATTGGGGAGATGAAATAAAGAAAGGTGATAAATATTTTAATAAGAACTTTAGACTAGATCAACCAAATTTTGTGATTAATGTAAATAAAAATGAGTAAATGAAAGGGGATATTATGAAAAACAAAAAAATATCTATTATAGTACCTTGTTATAATGTAGAAAAATTTGTAGAAAAAACAATTAATTGTCTAATTAATCAGACATATAAAAATATTGAAATTATTGTAGTTGAAGATTGTTCTACCGACGGTACGTATAATTTATTAAAGGAACTAGTGGCTAAACATAATCAATATAGTGAAAAAATCAAATTATTTAGAAATGAAAAGAATAGTGGGCTTGCATGTACAAGAAATAGAGGTATGGAAAGAGCAACAGGAGAATATATTGGATTTATAGATTCAGATGATTTTGTAGATAAAAACTATTTTGAGGTTTTAGTTGATAGTTTAGAAAAAGCTAATGCAGATATTGCTATATGCGATATAGTTCTTGCAGATGAAAAAGGCGAAAAAATAGCAGAACCTCAAGCAGCATGTCAAGGTAGTGTTAATAAAATAAATGTGATTTCTAATGGTATGGCAGCATCTTCTTGTAATAAGATATTTAAAAAAGAATTGATAGAAAAATATCCTTTTTTAGAAGGGAAAATAAACGAAGATGTCTCTTCTATAATACCTGCAATTGTACATGCTAATAAAATTTCATATACTAATAAAGTTTATTATTATTATGTTCAAAGAAATACATCAATACAAAATTCTAAATTTTCAAACAAAAGATATGATATGTTTGATGCAATTAATGTTTGCTTGGAAAGAATAAAAGGTGTTGAAAATTATGAAGAGTATAGAGAAATATTGCTATTTCATCAAATTTTAATGTTATATGTATATGTTATAATAGAACAAGACGGATTTTCTAATAGGTATATACTTATAAAAGAATTTATAAAAAGATCGTGTGAGTTAAAACTATATAACTTATCTTTATTTAAAACATTTTTAAATACTCAAAGAAAGACTATGAAATGTTACTACTATATATTAGTTAATCTTTTGAAATTTAAAGCTACATTTTTTATAAATTTAATAATTGAAATGAAAAAATCTATAAAAAGTTTAAAATATAATGGAAAAAATAAATTAAAAAGACTATTAGGTATAAATGTAATAAGACAAAATCTAACAATAGAAGATCTTGTTAAAAAAGCAAAAAAGCAAAATAGAATGAAAGATAATAAAATAGCTGTTTCAGTTGTAGTACCAAACTATAATTATGAAAAGTTTCTTATTCAAAGATTATATAGTATTTTAAATCAAACAGAAAAAATATATGAGCTTATAATACTAGATGACTGTTCAAAAGATAATAGTAGAGAGCTAATTGATAAGATAATAATTAAATTGGAACCATATATAAAAATAAAAAAAGTATATAATGAAAAAAATTCAGGTATTGCATTTAAGCAATGGTCAAAGGGGTTTAAAATGGCAAAAGGCCAATATGTTTGGATTGCCGAGGCAGATGATGTTTGCGATAAGACATTACTTAAAAATCTATTAAAACCAATAAAGCAAAATTTAGATAAGCAAATATATATATCTTATGCAGATACAGCATTTGTAAATGCTTGGGCTTGTATTTTTTTAAAAAGTATAAAACCAGAAATTGATATAATGAAAACAGGGCATTGGAATAGTAGTTTTGTACATAAAGGGGAAGATGAAGTAAAAGAGTATTCTTTTTTAAATTGTACTATAGCAAATGTATCTTCATGTATTATAAAAAATGATAATTATGATGAAATTTTTGATAGGATTATTGAGTATAGACAAGCAGGAGACTGGCTATTTTACGTAAATGTAATGAGAAAAGGATATGTAGCATATGTTGATAAAACATTAAATTATTATAGAGTACATGGAGAAAATATAACTAGTAAGATGAAAAAGCAAAAACATCTAGATGAAATAAAAAAGATTCATTTTGATATAAAAAATCATTTTGAATTAAATGACTGGCATGAACAAGAAATGCAAAAACGATATGACTTTCTTACAGAGGTATGGAATTTAAAAAAGTAAAATTAAAGGGGATGCAATTTAAATGAGTAATAAAATATCAGTAATAGTTTCTTGCTATAACGAAGAGAAAGTATTGCCTATTTTTTATAAAGAAATGGAAAAAGTAATAGAAAATGATTTTAAAAATGAAAAGAATATAGAATTTGAGTATATATTTGTAAATGATGGCTCAAAAGATAAAACATTAGAAATCATAAAAAACATGGCAAAAAAAGACCCAAAGATAAGATATATTTCTCTTTCCAGAAATTTTGGCAAAGAAGCAGCAATGCTTGCAGGATTAGAAGCAAGTAAAGGCGAATATGTAACTCTTATGGATGCTGATTTACAAGACCCACCAAGCATGCTCAAAAAAATGTACGATACAATTAAAATAGAACATATTGATTCTGTTGGAACAAGGCGCGTATCTAGAAAAGGTGAGCCACCAATACGAAGCTTTTTTGCAAAATTGTTTTATAGATTAATTAATAAAATATCAAATATAGAAATGGTAGATGGAGCAAGAGATTACAGATTAATGACAAGACAAGTAGTAAATTCTATTTTGTCTCTTAGAGAATATAATAGATATTCTAAAGGTTTATTTAGTTTTGTAGGATATGAAACTAAATGGCTTGAATATGAAAATATTGAAAGAGTTGCTGGTGAAACTAAATGGTCTTTTTGGAAGTTGTTTAAATATGCTATAGAAGGAATTGTTGCTTTTTCCACTGTTCCTTTAGTTATATCTTCAATAATAGGAATAATATTTTGTATAATATCATTTTTTATAATAATTTTAATAATTGTAAAGACTTTTGTTTATGGAGATGCTACATCAGGATGGCCATCACTGGCATGTATAATATTTTTTGTTAGCGGGGTACAACTTTTTTCTTTAGGAATAATGGGGCAATATATTTCTAAATTATATCTTGAAGTAAAAAACAGACCGATATATATTATAAAAGAAACTGAAAAAGGATAAATTGAAAAGCAATGAGAAATAACTTAACTAAAAGTAACTAAGAAAGAGGGAATATAGTGGATAAATTAAAAGGTATATGTAAAAAGCACTCAGTTGTAATGATTTTTATAGTATTTTTTATACTCGTTTTATTACAACATCAATTTATATATATGTATCATGACGACTATGGATATGCTTCATTAAGTTATGGTTTTGAATTAGAATCTGTTAAGGGAATGTCATTTGGATTAGGAGAAATATTTGAGTTTTTAATTGGACATTATTTAGTTTGGGGAGGAAGAGTTTTTACTTTTTTGTTTGAAATAATATTTCTAAAAAGTGGTCTACCTATATTTAGACTAGTCCAAAGTTTAGTAATAACCTTTATATTTTTATTAATATATCTTATAGCCAAAAGGAAGATGTCAACTAAAGGTAAAACAGCACTAATTGCTTTATTTACAGTGTCTTGCTATGGGGTGTTTAATATAAGTTTACTTAGAAATGGAATGTTTTGGGCGTCTGCTTCTATATCATATATTTTTCCATTATTACCTTTATTGTTATTTGTTTATTTATATGATAAAAGAGATGAGATTAAATTTAAAAATAATATTATAAAAATATTGTTTTATATATTTTGTGCAATATTAATATTTATGGCAGGTTTTTCTCAAGAGCAAATTAGTGTACTAATAGTATCATATATGATATTTATTACGTTTTTTAATTGGAAAAATAGCAAAAAAATTAATAAAGTAGATATTATAATGCTTATTATATGTTTAGTAGGATTTTCTTTACTTATGTTAGCACCGGGGAATAACGCTAGAAAATTAAATCCTACAAATATGGGATTTTATAATTTATCATTTATAGAAAAATTATCAACTTCAATTCCAGACATAATATTAAATAATTTTTCAATACATACTAATGCTTTTACAATAATGTTTTTTGCTGGAATTATTTATATTTGTTATAAAAACTTAAAAGAAAAATCTGGTAATTTATTAATAACAAAAATAAGTACTATGTCATCAATGATAATATTTTTATTTTCAATTATATATAAAGAAGGGTATTTTAATAAAATTTATTGCTTAAGAATGGGACCGCGATATAAAGTATTTATGCTTATTATATTTTTTATACAATTAGCTATGGTGTTATATGTAATTACAATATATTTAGGTAAAAGAAAAGAAAAAAGTATCTTGGCGTTATTTTATGGCTCAATATTGTCTCAAGGAGCAATGGCATTAGCACCATATTTCCCATTGAGATCTGTATTTATGTTTGAGTTTATTGTATTTATAGTGTTAGCAAAAATATTGTATGATGTATTTTTAGAAAATAAAAAGTCACTAGTTTATATAGTAATTCCGCTACTTATAGTGTTATTATATAACTATATTCAAATTACACACGGATATTATAAAAATTCTAGTATAAATAGGAATAATGATGAAATCCTTAAACAAACCTCTACTATGATAAAAGAAGGTGAAATAATTAAAGAAATTAATTTAAATAAATTAAATAATCCATTGTATAGTGGTGAACAGCCATATACGGTTGGAAATGAATATATACTTAAATATATTAAGCAGTATTATGATTTACCTAAAGAAATACAAATAAATTATCAATAGTACACAGTGATGTAGTTGTAGAATTAAATTATAATATGTTTAAAAAGATAGAAGGTGATATATAATATGAAACAACTAAATAAAACAGACAATAACAAGACAATCGTTATATTGATATTTATAGTAGTTATAATAGTTATGAATATATATTTAATGAGTAGTTTTAATCTATTAGCACCAGATGAGTATAATTATAGCAATATTTCTAGTGGGACTGAAAGGGTAACTTCAATTTTCGATATATTTACAACACAAAAAAACTTATATAATAATTGGACTGGTCGAATTTTAGTACATCGGACTTATACAATTTTTTTTACTTATAGGAAAACCTTTATTTGATGTTTTAAATGCACTAGTATTTGGAATATTTACAGTTTTGATTGGTAAAGTCTTATGTAAGAAAACAAACGTCTTAAGTATTTCAAGTGTGATTTTATTAGTTTTGTTTGCGGGGAAAGTTTTTTGGGATAAGTTTATTTGGATGTCAGGTAGTTTAAATTATTTGTGGTGCGTAACTTCAATGCTTGTAGTTATTTATTATTTTTATAAAATAATAATAGAAAATAGAAAATTAAAAAAGTACGAAATCCCATTATTACTTTTATTGAGCTTTTTTAGTGGGTGGTCTCAAGAAAATACGATATTTGTATTAGGCTCCTTTTTAGGTATGATTACAGTACTAAATATAAAAAAAATAAAAAGGCTAGAAAAAAGAGAAAAAATTGTACTTGTTTTATCTGTTGTGTTATTTATAGTTGGCGCAGTAATATTACTTATTGCTCCAGGAAATTATGCAAGATTGGGGGATGGTAAGAGAATTTTTGATTTTAAAGGAATACTTACTAATATGGATGTATTTATTAAACTTAGTGTGGTTTTTATAATTATATCTTGCGTAAATCTAGCTGTTGATTTCAAATCAAATAAAAAAGAAGTGATAAATCAATTTTTATATTTTATAGTACCGGTAATTATTGCATTAATACCTATGACAATTATTCCTGTATTTCCAAGCAGATCAATGCTTCCGTACGAAGTATGCTTTTATATTTGTATAGTTTCAAGTGTTTGTATATTTGCTGAATGGTTACATAAATCGAATAAAAAACACATGAGGATTATTTATTATCTTTTAACTACTACATCTGTATTTATAGCTATTGCCTCTCTTATATATTATACAACTTTTACAATTAAGTATATAAAGCCATATAAAGAGTATATAGCTAAAGAGGTCAGTAATACTAAAAAAGAAGGAAAAAAAGAAATTGTATTGAATGAATTTACCGAATTAGAAAAAGCAAAAAAAATGCAAATTAATATGGAAATGTTTCCGAATATATTAGAAAATCAATGTGCTAGTTACTATATTGCAAGATATTATAAGCTTGATTTTGTAATAGCTATTCCTGATAAAACAACTTGTGTAGAAGTAAAATTAAATGAAGAAAATAAAGATTCGAATCTTAATATAATAAATAAAGAAAATGGTGATATTTTAGCTAGAAGAATAACTCCCGAATCTCAATATGGATTTTTTCCTGTTATGAGATATGATAAAGCAGTGTTTTGTATAAAAACAGAAGATATAGATAATATGAAAATTGACATTGATAAAAGTCTTGTAAAAGAAATAAAAATAAAAAATAAAGATGTTGTAAAAACATTTGACAATTAAAGTATAAAACTTTTACACTATCAATAAAAATTAGGAGGAAAATAAATGAAAAAAATATTAGTAACTGGTGGAGCCGGATATATTGGTTCACATACCTGTATAGAATTGTTAAACGCTGGAAGAGATATTGTCGTAATTGATAATTTTTCAAATAGTGATAAAAAAGCAATTGAGGCAATTAAATATATAACTGGTAAAGATTTTAAGTTCTATAATATTGACTATTTAGATAGGCAAGCTTTAGAAAAAGTATTTCAAGAAAATGATATAGAATACGTACTAAATTTTGCAGGATATAAATCTGTTGGAGAATCAGTAAAAAAACCAATTGAATATTATATAAATAACATATCAGGAGCGTTAGTATTGCTTGATACCATGAAAAAATATAACGTTAAAAACTTTATATTTAGTTCCTCTGCAACTGTTTATGGTGATTCCAAAATAATGCCTATTACAGAAGAATGTAAAATAGGTGGGACTACTAATCCATACGGAACCACAAAATTATTTATAGAACATATATTACAAGATTTATATTTATCAGATAACACATGGAATATAGCAATTCTAAGATATTTTAATCCTGTAGGTGCACACGAAAGTGGACTCATAGGTGAGTCTCCTAAAGGAATACCTAATAATTTAATGCCTTTTATAGCTAAGGTGGCAAATGGAGAATTAGAAGAATTAGCTGTCTTTGGAAATGATTATGATACCCCAGATGGAACAGGTGTTAGGGATTACATACATGTAGTAGATCTTGCAAAAGGTCATTTATTGGCGTTAAATAAATTAAAAAAAGAAAAAAAAGGAATATATATATATAATTTAGGAACCGGAGTAGGTTACAGTGTTTTAGATATGATAACTACATTTGAAAAAGTAAATAATGTTAAAGTTCCATATAAGGTAGTAAAAAGGAGAGAAGGAGATATTGCTACTTGTTATTCAAACCCATCAAAAGCAAAAGAAGAATTAGGATTTGTTGCTACTAAAACATTAGATGATATGTGCAAAGACGGATGGAATTTCCAAAAAAGATATAAATAAACTATATCTATATGATTTAAAATATATACAATTGGAGGTTGTTTTAATGATAAATAAAAAATTATGTACCAAAGATTATATTATTTATGTATTGCTATTTATAGTAATACTTACACTTTCTATATTTCTATATTTTATATATAAAAATAACAAAAGTATAGAAATTCAGAATACGAAAATACTATCTCAAGTATTAGAAAATGAAAGTAAAAGGGAAGCTATTATAAATGAACTAGATAAGATTGTTGCCATTGCGGTTGATAAAAAAGTACAAGAGAGTAAAAGAACACCTAAAAATGTAAATGCTGCAATTCCTATATTTATGTATCATTTCGTATCTGAGGATCCTGGAGAAAATCCATATCCAGAAAACGTTGTAAGAGTATCAACTTTAGAAGAACAATTAAAATACTTGCAGCAAGAAAAATATGAGACTATATTTATATCAGATTTTGACAAAGTATATACTTATGCAAAGCCTGTAGTACTTACATTTGATGATGGTTTTTTAGATGTATATAAAAATGCATATCCACTTTTAAAAAAATATAATTTAAAAGCAACTATATTTGTAGTAGCAGATTTTACAAAAAAACATGGGTATTGTAATATAGACCAATTAAAAGAAATGTTAGACAGCGGCCTTGTTAAAATAGAGTCGCATACTATAACACACAGAAGACTTGCAACATTAAAAGATTTAGATTTAAATAACGAACTTAAAAATTCTAAACAATTTTTAACAGATAATGTTGGGGTAGAATCGACAGTGTTATGTTATCCGTATGGCTCGTTTAATAATAAAGTTGCTAATGCTGCAAAAGAATGGTATAAATATGGATTGGCAATGGACGGAGGAGTATATTATACTCAAAAGTCAAAAGATTTACTTAAAATCCCAAGAATATATGTAAATAGATCCATGACATTACAAGAATATAGAAAATATTGTAGTAAATCTACTGTAGCAGTAGAGTGGTAAGTGTTAAAGCTATACTAAAAGCACTAAAAAATAGGCAAGAAAAAATAATTTCTTGCTTATTTTTTTTAAAGCTTAAATATATTTTTAAAAAATTGCTAAGTTATAATAAGTAAAAAGTTTGTTTAAAAATGTTTGACAATGCTACTTTTTATGATATAATATATTTATGTATTTATATTTTAGAATGTAAATGTAAATATAAATATAAATGCAAATACATAAAAATTAAAACCAAAAATATATGAAGGAGATATATTATATGAAAGTAGCTATAATTATTTTAAATTATAATGATCATGAAAATACAATAAGATATGTAAATGAAATTAATAGCTATAACAGTATAGATAAAATTATAGTTGTTGATAATAATTCTACAAATAAAAATGAATTAGAGAAGTTAAATAAATTAAAAAATAATAAAACTGATGTAATAAAATCAGATAAGAATGGTGGATATTCTTACGGCAATAATTTTGGATTGAAATATCTAGATGATTTTTGTAATGGTAGCCAATATGATTTAGTTATAATCTCTAATCCAGATGTAAGTATAGAAAAAGAGGACTTAGAAGAGTCAATAAAATATATTAGAACAAATGAAAATGTAGCACTTTGTGCGCCTAGGATGCATTACATAAACGGTCCTGCTAGAAGAAGTGCATGGAAAAAAAGGAACTTTTTATTAGATGTTATATACTCTAGTAGAGTTATTCAGGCTATAGCATTATTTCCAATATTTAATCAAGGGGAATATACAAAAAAAGAGTTTAATGAAAAATACTTAAAAACATTTGCTGTATCAGGAGCTTTTTTTATAATAAAACATGACATATTTAAAGAAATAGGATATTTTGATGAAAACGTATTTTTGTTCTACGAAGAAGATATTATCAGTCAAAAACTCGAAAAAATTGGCTATGACGTGTATAGTTTAAATAAATTAAAGTTTATGCACTATGATAGCAGATGTATTGGAAAATTCGTGAGTGCTTTTAAAAAGAAAGATATTATATTTGACAGCAGAATATATTATCAAAAAAAATATAACGGAATTAATCTTTTCCAAGTATATATATTAAAATTTTTGAAATTTTTCAAAAATATTGAACTTTGCATAGAGTTACCATTTTTAAAAATAATTGCTTTTTTAAAAAACACATAACTAATAGATATATGAAGTTTATGAATAATAATCGAAAGGGGAATTTATGAAGAATAATATATACATATCAGCAAAAGATTTTTTAAAAACACATAAAGAACTAATATTATACATAGTATTTGGAGTTTTAACTACAGTAGTAAATTATATTTCTTATGTTGTATTTACACGTGTATTTGATGTGAAAATATTTAGCAGCAATATTATAGCTTGGATTGTGTCTGTTATTTTTGCATATATAACAAATAAATTATTTGTATTTGAGAGCAAGAGTTTTAAAGTAGATATCATTTTAAAAGAAATTACTAAATTTATACTTGCAAGAGTTTTTTCGTTATTTCTTGATATGTTAATATTATATTTACTTGTTAATTTAGCTAATATGAGTGATTTAATTGTGAAAATAATTTCCAATATTATTGTTATAATATTAAATTATGTGCTTAGCAAATTTATTATATTTAAAAAAGATAAATAAAAG
>JAVXNL010000001.1:25026-32812 GCA_036645795.1 Clostridia bacterium | reverse complement strand
TTAAATAAAATAAAATAAACAAAAGTTAAAAAAGATAAAAAAGGAGGAGAATGTTGTTATGGTAGGGAGTGAGTTTGATAGTAAGATTGATGATATAAATAAATCATTAGAAGAACTAAAAAAGAATAGTGATATAATAGATCAACTAGATAAAGCAATGAACTTTATAAAAGAAATCGAAAAGAAAAAAGGAGGAAGTATATAGATGAGTAATATAGATAACTTAGAAAAACTAAGTAGTAATTTGACAAATTTGGGCTCAGTAGGTGACCAAAAATATAATCAATCAAAAAAAGCTATTGATGTAGCACAAGAAACAATAGATAAATTTTATGAAGACGAATTAAAAAAATATAATGATAGTGTTGAAGATATAGCACTAAAGATCAATCCTGTAGGGAACACAGCAATAAGAGAAGCTTTAGAAGTGGCATATATAGGAGATTCTAGTGCGGATTTTCCAAAGAATTCAGAAAATACTCAAAAAGATTATGAAGATAAAAAAAGGGCTATAATTGGAAATTCAATAGAGGTTATATCATTTCAAGCTAAAAAAATCCTAGAAATTGAAGCAAAGATAAATGAGCTTGGAATTGATATAGCTAAAGAAACTGAAGAAATAAAATTCGAAATCATAGAAGTTGATACATTAAAGGATGAAGTAAGTGAGATATATATAGAAATAAATGAAAAAAATTCTACAATGTCAGAAAATATGGCCAGTATAAGCAAATTAGATGAGGCTATTATATTAATGGAAGAAGATATAAAAGATATAGAAAAAGAAATTGGAAAATTAGAAAATAAAATAAGCAAATTAGAAGATAAAGGACTAGCCAATCTTGATGCTGATGAACAACAACAACTAGCAGAAGCAAAAACCGAATTTAATGCTAAAAACACAGAACTTACTGGTAAAAAGACTGATCTTACTAATTTGCAATCGAATAAAGAAAATTTAGAAGCAGATAATAGTAGTTTAGCAGCAGAAATAGATTCTAGTCAAAAAGCAAAAGATTTAAAGGAAGAAGAATATACTAGAAGAGAAAAAGAAGTTAAAGCTAGGGAAGAGAAAAGAAATGAAATAGGAGACAAATATAAAGCAATAGAAGGTGATTTAGAAACTGCAGGAAACAATTTAGAAACTCAAATAGAAAATTTTTCAAAACTATATAAAGAAGATATTAAAAAATTAGGATTTGAAGATTTTGGGAAATATGCGGAAGAATATTTAAAAAGTAAGCAAATAGAAGAACAAAAGCAAGAAGAAATAAAAGGTACAACCGAAACGGCAGTTCCAACTGATAAAACACAACAAACAAAAGGAGATGTATCTCAAAATAAAGATAATAATGAATACAGTCCTAATTTACAAGTGGGTAATGAAGATTTAGAAGAGCAGATGGATAGTGAAGAAAATTTAAATAGTGAAGTACCTATGGAATTAACAGCTAAAGAGCTTGCAAAAAACTTAGCAAACGATCTTAAATATAGAGAAAAAAGCAAGATAATGGACGCGGTTAATATGTATGGATATGAAAATGTATTGGGCGCAATTTCAAAAATGGGCATTATAAACAAACGTGAATTAAAAAAGAATTTACAATTTGAAAAAGAGCTACCAAAAAAAGAATTACTACAAAAATCAATGGGAGATTTCTTGGATGATGAGGATATTCAAGGGTTAGAGGATGTACTAAAAAAATTGCCTAATGGAATTAAGAATCTAGATGAGGGCCAACTACAAGATATGAGCGATAAGCTATCTAAATTCAGAGAAAAATTTGATAAAGGTGAGATAAATGAATCACAATTGGAAACATATAACTCTTTAGTTGGAAATCCATTAAAACAAGCTCTTCTTATAAATGAGATAGATAACACTGGCTTCTTTAGCAGATTTGGTGGCAAAAAAATGCTTGGAAAAAATGAATTAGTAAGTAAAATGTCCGAGTCAATAGCATCTGTTACACCAGCTAAAATAAAAGAATTAAGAGCTGCAAGCTTAAAATCTAATGATTTTAAAAGTTTCTTAAAGTCTGAAGCATGGCCTCCAAAGGAACTAGCAGATAGAGATTCAAAAGAAGAAGTTGCTGCTCCAAATACGGTAGAAAAGAGCACTGAAAAAGAAATATAGTTAAAATAAAACTTAAAGAAGTGAATTAAATTTTAAAATTATTCATTTCTTTTTTAGTATATAAAAAAATGACATGAAGTTACAAAATAATAACTCCTATGTTATCATATTGTTTTTTTATTCGTTATATGATATAATAGAAGGAAAGAGGAGATGATTGTTTAAGTGGCAAGAACAATAAATATGATGTCAACTGCTCACAAAGTAAAAGGTCAAGGAGTCTTATCAGCATATGAAGAGCAAGTAAGTTTAGTTGAAAATAATCTAAGTGATACATATAATGTTTCAATAAACAAAGTAAAATATGCAGATATTATGCATTATCATACAATTAATTTAGAGTATTTTTTAACACTTCCTTTTGTAAAAATAAAGTCAAGTGCAGTAGGTTATGTTCATTTTTTACCTGAGACTTTAGAGAACAGTATAAAATTACCTAAAATATGTAGAAAAGTTTTCTATAAATATGTAATAGAATTCTATAAGAGTATGGACTATCTAATAACCGTAAATCCATATTTTATAGATAAATTGGTAGATTATGGTATAGCTAGAGAAAAAATAACATACATTCCAAATTACGTATCATCTAAACGATTCTATAAAATGGATACGAAACAAGCACTTATAGCAAGAAAAAAATACGGATTTGAAAAAAATAAATTTGTTGTACTTTGTGCTGGACAGTTACAAAAAAGAAAAGGTATTTTTGATTTTATAGAAGTTGCAAAAAAGATGCCTGATATTCAGTTTGTATGGGCAGGTGGATTTTCATTCAAAAAAATGTCTGATGGATACGAAGAGATAAAAAAAGCGCTAAAACATTTGCCAGATAATGTTAAAGTGTTAGGAATTATACCAAGAGAAGAGATGAATGAACTATATAACGCATGTAATATGATATTTCTAGCATCATATGAGGAACTATTTCCGATGATAATTTTAGAGGCTTCAAACTGTAAAGTACCGATACTTTTAAGGGATATAGAACTATATAAAGGAATTTTAGATGGATACTATTTAAAGGGAAATACTAATAAAGAATTTGTAGAGCAGATAAGAAAGTTAAAAGAGGATTGTACTTGTTATAAAACAGGCGTTCAAATGGCAGATAAATGTGCAAAGTATTATAGTGAAGAAAATGTTACTAAAATGTGGCGCTCGTACTATAATAGAATATATAAAATCGGATTGAAAAAAGGCTTTAAAAGGCGTAATGAAAAGGTTAAAGAATGAGTGAAAAGAAAAAAATAAATAAAAATATAATAAATATATCAATAATAATAATAATATTTATAGTTTTACTTATATATATGATAGCTGTAGATGGATGGCAAAACATAATAAGTACATTAAAAAATGTACAACCAATATGGGTTCTTTATGGGCTTGCTTGTATGATAGTATACTGGTTACTTGAAGCTTTATGTTTACATATAATAACAAAGAAGATATATAAAAATCAAAGTTTTAAAAGTAGTCTACGTGTATCTATGATAGGACAATTATTTAATTGCATAACACCTTTTTCTTCTGGTGGTCAACCAATACAGGCAATAGTTATGAAAGCGGATGGAAAGTCACTTTCAAATAGTGCGACAATACTTCTAATAAAGTTTATTGTTTTTCAAGCAACTCTTGTTATATATACTCTAATAATAATAATATTTAGATATACGTATTTTAAAAATCTTGTTAGTAACTTTATGTATCTTGCATTAATTGGATTTTTCATTAATTTGGTAGTAATTGCTTTTTTAATAGCAATAGGTATAAACAAAAAGTTGGTACTTAAAATACTAGTCCCAATATTTAAACTTTTAGGAAAGATAAAAATACTTAAAAAACCAGAAGAAAAAATAGAGGATATAAAGCATAGTATATCAAAATTTCATAATCAATTTAAAATAATAAAACAAGAAAAATGGGCTATATTTAGAGCAATTATTTACACAGTAGTACAATTAACAGTGTTTTTCTTAGTAACATATATGGTGTACAAAGCATTTGGTCAATCAGGTGCAAAAGTTATAGATATAATATCTGCACAGGCTTTTTTGATGATGATAATGGCTTTTGTTCCAATACCTGGAGCAGGAATTGCAGCCGAAGGAGGCTTTTTAATAATATTTAGTACGTTTTTTGCCTCAAACACTATAAACATGGCAACATTATTTTGGAGAATGTATACTTTTTATTTGCCAATAATTGTAGGTACATTATTTATGATAAAAAGCACAAAAAAGGAAAAGGAAGAAATTCTTAAACGGAGGTAATTAAATTATGGGCAAAACAGTTTTAATAACAGGAGCTGCCAAAGGAATAGGAAGGCAGATTGCACTTGATTTTTTGCAAGATGGATACAATGTATGTATAAATTACAACACTTCATCTAAGCAGGCCTATGAGCTAAAAGAGATGTCACTAACTACTCATCAAAACCTAATTGTATATAGGGCGGATGTATCAAATAGAGAAGAAGTAGATTCTATGGTAGATTTTGTATTAGAATGCTTTGGAAGTATAGATGTACTTGTAAATAATGCAGGTATATCAGAATTAAAGCTATTTACAGATATTGAAATATCAGATATGCAAAAAATGATAAATACAAGTATAATGGGGACTTTTAATACAACTCAATCTGTTTTAAAAAAATTTATGATAGGTAAAAAAGAAGGCTCTATTATAAATATATCTTCTATATGGGGATTAGTTGGAGCATCTTGTGAAGTGCATTATGCAACTGTAAAATCAGCAATAGATGGTATGACTAAATCTCTTGCAAAAGAGTTAGGCCTTTGTAATATACGAGTAAATTCTGTAGCACCAGGTGTTATAAAAACAGATATGTTAAGTTCTTTTAGCGAACAAGAACTTACTGATTTAATAGAACAAATACCACTTAATAGACTAGGAGAAGTAGAAGATGTATCAAAGCTGGTTAAATTTTTAGGTAGTAAAGACGCAAGTTATATAACAGGCCAAGTAATAAGTCCAAATGGTGGTATTGTAATATAGTAAAAAAGAAATGCAGAGTGAAAAAAATAGCAGTATATAAAATATGTACCGCTATTTTTTAGTAATTAATATTCATTATTTGACAAATAGTCTGTTTTGCTATATAATTTAATTATAAAAATATATATGAAAGAGAAGGTGAAGCTTATGCCATTACCAGAAGAACTGCAAGCAAAAGTAAGTGTGAAAATTGAGAAAATAAATTCTATAGAAAAACAAATAGACGACTTAAAAAATATAAATATAGAAGAAATTGAAAAAGATGAAGAACTTGAAGAAATCAAAAAAATAAAAAAAGAAATTAAAAATGTAGCGGATTTACTAGATATAGACCAAAAAGATACCGAAGGGAAAATAAAAAAAGAAAAAGAAAGTATAGCTAAAGAACAAATAGCTATAGATGGAATAAATAAAGATATAAAGAATTTAAAAGAAAAAAAAGCGCAAGCTATAAATGATGCAGAAGTAAAAGATTTAGACCAACAAATAGAAAGCAAATCTAATGAAGCAAAGAGTAGGGGGAAACTCCTAAAGGTAAGAAGGGATAAAATAAGCGGTAATAAAGATATAAAATCTGAACTCCTTCGTAATTTAGATGATATAAGAACAAAACGTGAAAAGTTATCTATCCTAACTGAGAACTTAACTAAAATAGAAATAGGAAATAATGCTGAAATAGAATTTGAAAAAATAGGCGTTAGTGTACTAAACGACATGGTAGATATAAAAACTAAATTAGACAATAATGAAAATTTACAATTTAAAGACATACTAGAAATCTTAAAAAGTAATCTTGCTAAGATTGGAGAAATAAATAGGGATACTCAAAAAAAGTTCGATGAATTAGACAAAGTTTATTCACAAACTAACGATGAAATTGATAAGTTAAAAGAAAAAAAAGACGCTCAGGAAGGAACCATATCACAATTAGAAGCAGAAATATTAGAAAAAAAAGACGAATTAGCTCAAGAGAAAAATATTATAAAAAAAGAAAAACTGCAAGAAGAATTATCATCTAAAAGTTTTGAGCTAAAAGAGAATGAAAGCGCATATAAAAAAGAAGACTATGATAATAAAATAATATCTTTAGGTAAAAAGAGTGCTAAAGTAAAAACTAAAAGAGACAAGTCAAAGGATTTGTTAGATAAGATTAAAACTTGGAAAGACGAAACTTTTGATCCAAATTTGGAGCAAATAAATAATAGAATTCTTGAAATAAAAGAAGCTGAGTTAGCAAAGTCTTCACCAACAGATAAAACAAATAATGATGAAAATCCATCAAAAGATAAAAAGAATAAAGAACGCAAAGAACCTTCTACTAACCAACCAGTAAATAAACAACCTTCTACTAACCAACCAGTAAATAACCAATCTTTTACTAATGTTCCTGAAGAAAGCAAAGAAGAATGTGAGTCTAATGAATTAGTGGTAAGTGATCCTAAATCAAAGATTAAGTCTTGGTATGAAAATATACATTATGGTGGAGCTATAAATCTAATGGAAGTATTAACTTCTAGAAAAAATCATCAAGAATTTATGCAAGGGTTATCTCATTTAAGTATAAAAGAAAAAGCAAATTTGTTAAAAGATATAAAATCAAGGTCCAGTATAGATGAAAAGGACAAAGAAATATATAAAGAAAGACTTTTTTTAATATTTGGAGAAGAAAGAGAAGAAAATATAAATTCCTTAGTAGGAGCCGTTGAAAATATTACTAAAGGTTTAGAGTTTTCGACTCATAGAGATTTCTTAAATATCATGGATTTCGAAAAATTACTTACTGAGAAATTAAATAGAGGAGAAATAACACAAAAACAAGCAGAACAATACAATCATATGATTACATCTAGAATAAATGCTTGTGGTATTATGAATGGTATTTCAAAATTTGATTTTGCAAATATTAGATATGCAATAATGCATCCTAAACAAAGTTTACAAAAATCTAATTTATTAAAAGAACTTATTAATTTATCTGCAAGAAATCAAGTTAGTATGGAACATAAATTTGGCGGAATGAATTCTAGAGATGATAAATTAAATAATAGTGGCTTTTCTAAAAATTCATGGGCAGATAATTTAAGAGAATTAACAAATAATGGACCAATTCCAAATAGCAATTATCCACCAAAAGAATCATCTTCAAAAGAAAGATAATATATTTTAAAGTCCATATATTTAGATGGTATTTACAAATACCAGGTTGTATATATGGGCTTTAAAGTTAAAAAAATATTTCGTTATTTCATTTCTTTACTTTTTTTTTCATATTCAAATAATTTTAATTTGTAATCAAGCATTTGTGTTAAATATTTATAATACATGTATTGTTGTTCGTAATACATTGCTGGATTTGCAACCATTTGCTCCATTCCAGGTTGCATATCGTTTGGCATTGTATGTGGCGTATTTGCTTGCATATTAAAATTATACGGGTCGAAAAAAGGTTGATTTTTTTCCATAAGATAGTCCCTCCTCACTTTGTTTTTTAAAATAGCCTATATTTTTAAAAATATAAGTATAAGTTTTTTTGTTTTGCACATAATATTATTGTAAACGAAAAGTTTACCCCCCTTCTTTGATGGGTAGTCTATTTTTGTATATTAAATAGGCTACTCTTTATTTTTT
>JAVXNL010000001.1:9563-24926 GCA_036645795.1 Clostridia bacterium | reverse complement strand
TTTTTTTACTTTCTTTGTTTTTATTGATTATAAAATTAAATATAAAAAGATAGGTAGAAAGTATAAATATTATAAAAAAAATCGAGTTTAAATAGGATGCTTTTAGTATATTTATATATTCAAGGTAATCTATATTACTATTTTGTAAGCTAAATACATCAATTGTTATATTTGATGTACAACCTTGGCTTAAGATATCGGATATATTGACAAAACTTAATATTATATATGTAATTACAAAAGAAAGTATACCTTGTATAAATTTTGAAAGTATTATTTTTTTAAAAGAAAATCCATGTTTATATACAGTAGAATATATTTGACAAAGAATACATATACCACTAAATCCAACTATAAAAGATATAATGCATATTTTTATAGTTATAGTTATATTTGTATTATAAATATTATTTGAACCATTTGTAATTTCAAATATACCAGAAAGTATAGAAATTATTTTTTTATCTATATTTAATTTTTGGAGTAATAGTTCGATTACATTAAATAGCAAATTAAATATTATTATAAAACCCAAAATAATGCCTAAATTTTTAAAAGTGTTTGCTATACTTATACGTATATTTTCAAAAACTCCTATTTTTTGTGTATGTTTAGCTATCTTTTTATCTAAATTTACTAAAGTTTTGCTTAAACTCTTTGAATTTGATTGTTTTTTTAGTATAATAGTGTTAAGTAAGTTATTTGAGTATAAAAAGCAAAAAATAATTGCTGATAAATAATGAGATATTGCAAGTATAATACCTATTTTTATATTGTAAAATACTCCGATACCTATAGTAGATATTAAAAATGCTGGATTGCAATTGTTTACAAATTGTAATAGCTTTTCTGCTTCTATTTTAGATATTTTATTGTTTTCGTAAAGAATGGCTACAGTTTTAGCTCCCATTGGAAAGCCACATAAAAATCCAATTATAATAGCAGGTGTAGCGTTTTTGGTTATGCAAAATATTTTTGATATAACTTTTCCAAAATAACTTGATATAGTATTAATAATTTTTAAATTTAATACAAATTCAGTAAAGAATATAAATGGAAAAAGAGAAGGTACAACACTACTTAAAAATATAGCTATGCTTGATTTTACAGAGTCGAAATTTTCTTTAGATAGTATAAGTAATAGGGCAAGTATTGTACAAAACAAAAATATGCGTAATATATCTTTTAATTTATAAGTAGAAAAATATCTCATTAAAACACCCAATAAATTATATGAAAAAGGAGAAGGAGTTATGCGTTATAGTAAAGATTTAAATGAATATGAACTTTTAGATATGGCAAATGGTGAAAAATTAGAAAAATGGGGCGAATACATCTTGATAAGGCCAGATCCTCAAATAGTATGGAGAGAAAAAACAAATGCTAAATTGTGGAAAAATGCTGATGCAAGATATGTAAGAAGTAGTACTGGAGGAGGACATTGGGAAACATTCCATAAAATGAAAGATTCGTGGAAAATAAAATACAAAGATTTAAGTTTTAACATAAAACTTATGGGATTTAAGCATACTGGACTTTTTCCAGAACAGGCTACTAATTGGGATTATATGATAGATAAAATAAAGCAAAGAGTAGATGAGGGAAAAGATGTAAATGTATTAAATTTATTTTCATATACAGGAGGTGCAACGGTTGCGTGCCTTAGCGCTGGGGCACATGTTTGTCATGTAGATTCATCTCAAGGAATGACTAATTGGGCAAAAGAAAATGTGGTATTGAGCAATTTGAAAAGTGCACCCGTAAGATTTTTAGTAGATGATGTAATAAAATTTGTAAAAAGAGAAATACGCAGAGGTAATAAATATGATGCTATAATAATGGATCCTCCATCGTATGGTAGAGGAAAAAATGGAGAAGTTTGGTCTATAGAAGAAAATTTATATGAATTAATAGAGTTATGTGAGAGTATACTTGTAGAAAATCCATTATTTGTTATAGTAAATACATATACAGGAGGTCTTTCTGGTACTATTATATCAAATGTGGTAAAAATGCGGTCTAAAATCTAAACATATTTCGAAAATAGATGTAGATGAAATAGGTTTAAAACAAAAAAATAGTGATATGTTTTTACCATGTGGAATTACAACAATATGTGAATTTTACTAAATGTATTGTAAATTACGTAAAAATATGGTAAAATGTTATATAAGTTAAGTGAAAGGGGAGTATTAATATGTTATCGGATCCAAATATAAGTAAAATAATACCAAAAGTTGGGAATAGGTATGAGGCAGCTCTTGCAATTTCTAAAAGAGCAAGAAATATAGAAAATAGAAGAGTAATTGAAGGAGACAGTGATATAAGGGATGCTGTTGATGTGGCAAGTATTGAAATAGCCGAAGAAAAGGTATATGTAAAAAAGGGTGGAGTTTTTGTTATAGATCAAGAAAAGCAAGACAAATCAGAGAAAATAGTTGAAGAAGTTATTATAGCGGAAAAACCTGTAAAAAAAACTAGAGCAAAAGTAGAAAAAATAAAGGCTAAACTTGAAAAAGTAGAAACAAAAAATATTAAGGAGTAGTGCTTAAATGAAAAAAAAACATATTATCACATTGGCAGGAGATCTGGCTAGTGGAAAAGGTACAGTATCAGAATTACTAAAGCGCGATTTAAGTTATGATATATATAGAAATGGTGAGTATTTTAGAAAGCTTGCAAAAGATAAAAATATGACTGTAAAAGAATTTAATATATATGTAAAAAAATATCCAGAAATAGATATTCAAATAGAAAAAAGTGCGGAGAAATATGCAAAAGAACACGATAATTTAATAATTGATGCAAGACTTGGATGGTATGTTGTTCCAGAAGCTTTTAATGTATACATGAGTGTTGATTTAGAGGTATCTGCAAAAAGGGCTCTAAATGACGCTAAAAGGGCAGCAACCGAGACGTATGAAAGTTTAGAACATGCAAAATCGGATATAAAAGAAAGATCTGAATTAGAAAACAAAAGATACTATAAAATCTATGGGATAAGGAAAAATGATATGTCAAATTACCATTTTGTAATAGATACAACTACTCTTACCCCAGAAGAAGTAAATTTTGAAATAATAAAAGCATATAAAAAATGGCTGCAAGAGTAGTTGTTAACATGCTAAATTATATATAAAAGGGGGTGTAGACAATAGTTGTTACTTGCAAGTAATAATTATTGTCTGTTTTTATGGAAATAATAAAAGATATTAGTAAACATATCTTTAGAGGGTATGATATAAGAGGAATATACGGCGAGGATTTATTTGAACCTACTGCATATACAATAGGAAAAGCATATGGAACAATGCTTAAAAATGATTTTAAAACAGATAAAGTAGTTATTGGACATGATAATAGGGTTTCTTCACCAGCTTTATCAAAAATGTTGATAAAAGGAATAGTATCTACTGGTGTAAATGTTATTGATATAGGACTTGTAACAAGCCCGATGCTATATTATGCAAATGTTTTTTATAATATACCTGCAGGCGTAATGGTTACTGCAAGTCATAGTCCAAAAGAATATAATGGATTTAAAATAGCCTTTGATGTACGCGGGGAAATCTGTGGAGAAGAAATAGTCAAGTTTAGAGATTTTGTTTTAAATTCGGATTTTATAGAAGGAAAAGGCAGTATTAAAGCAGAAGATATAAAACAAGAATATATAAAAATGATCCTATCTAAGTTTCATTTCAAAAATAAATTAAAAGTCGTAGTAGACGCTGGGAATGGTACTGCATCTATAATTGCAAAAGACATATTTTCAAAACTTAATTTAGATGTTAGTTATATATTCTGTGATAGTGATCCAACATTTCCAAACCATCATCCAGATCCAGCAGAAGCTGAAAATATGGTAGCTTTACAAGCAAAGGTAAAAGAAGAAAATGCAGATATCGGGATAGCCTTTGATGGTGATTGTGATAGAGTAGGTTGCGTAGATAATGAAGGAAAGATATTATCAAGTGATTATTATATGGCTATAATGAGTAGATATATTTTGCCTAATGTAGATAAATCAAAAAGAAAAGTGATATTTGATGTAAGTTGTTCAAAAACACTATCTGATGAAATAAAAAAATGCGGAGGAATACCTGTTGTATATAAAACTGGGAATTCATTTATAAAAAGAGAAATGCTAAAAGAAAAGCTTGTATTTGGAGGCGAAATATCAGGACATACATTTTTCTATGATAAATTTTACGGATTTGATGATGGGGTATACGCAGCGTTAAGAATGATAGAAATACTAGATAACGATAAAAACACATTAGCCCAAATTGAATCAACACTTAATAAATATGAATCAACTCCTGTTATAAAAATAACAGTTGATGAATATGTAAAAGCAGAAATTGTAGAAAAAGTAAAGGCATATTGTAAACAAAAAGGATATACTACCTCTACAATAGATGGAGCAAGACCTGAGTTTGATGATGGATTTGCAATAGTTAGAATGTCAAATACATCTCCTAAATTAACTTTAAGATTTGAAGCACAAACAAAGACTCGACTTGCAAGCTTAAAACAAGAATTTGAAAGCTTAGTAAATAAGCTTATTAAAGAAACGAAATAACAAAATTAAAAGTGAAAAAGAGTCAAAAAAGCTAGCATAAGTTGTTAGCTTTTTGTATGAAAAAAGTACTATTAAGTAAATGCTTTTTGAAAAAGACAAAACAAAAAAATATTTAAAAAAAATTAATAATAATTTGACAATGATTTGACAAATTTTAAATTTTAATATAGAATAGATGTATACGAAATAAATTTAAGTTAGAAAATTCAAAATGAATTGTAGGGGGAAAATATAATGGGAATAGCGTCAATTGTAACATCTGTAATTATAGCGGGAATAGCATATTTAACAAGGCATGTATATAGTCCACTTTTATCTTGGACTTTAGTCATAATAGGATTCATTGCATTAGGTCTTGGAATTGCAGAAATAATATATAAAGTAAAATCACGTGGTGGAACATTAGCATGGGGAATAGTAGGCATTGTGTTATCGGTACCTGCTATTACATATGCAATATATGTACTGGTTGTCTGTTCCATAATAGACTCGGCATATAATATGACAACTATTGATATAGGAACAGATTATGTAACAAGTGTTGGAGGAATTATTGGAAAAAGAAAAGTTGTTGGTGTAAATAAACAAAAAACAGAAAATGGAGAAATTATACAAGAATTTTGTTATAATAAAATAGCCGATACAAAAAATGATTTACTAATATATGTAAATTATTTAAGAAATAATGAGAAATTTGTTGTAACAAAATGGTTTGATTTAAATGATGAATATGGAATACTTCAGTTAGGAAAATTGTCAAGCGAGAAGGGCAATATAATACTACTAGATATAGAATGGTCACCAGACTCTTATTTTATTAGACTAACAAAACATCCAGGGGATTTAAATGGTCTAAGTTAAAAATATTTAAATGTATATAATTTTGAAAATAGTGTTATATAAAGAAAGGTGATAATAAATGGAAGATTTAGTAGATTCAATTTGTGATTATGTCAGAAAACCATATACTGATTATGCAGTAATGCTAAACGGAGAATGGGGTAGTGGTAAAACATATTTTTGGAATAATAAATTAAGAAGCAGGCTTGAGGCAATAAAGGTAAACGGGAAAAAATATAAAACAATATATATGTCTCTTTATGGGATAAATAGTCTAGAAGAGATAAGTAAAAAGATATTTATAGAAACAAATCCTATGATAAGCAAAACGCTGAAAAAGTTTGTTGACACGCGCCAAGGAAATTTAATACCAGAATATGTGAAAACAGGTCTTGATATGGCTAATTTATTTGGAAATATGAATTTTAATTCTGATAAATTAGACTTCTCAAAGCTTTTTTCAATAGATGATAAAATATTATGTTTTGACGATTTAGAAAGAGCAAATGTAGATGTAATAGATATACTACGGCTATATAAATAATTTTGTTGAGCATGATGGAATAAAAACTATACTTATTTGCAATGAAAAAGAACTTGCGACTAAATTTAAAAATAATAATATAGAATTAAAGTCCCTTATAGCTACATATATATTAGAAAAAGAAGGCAAAATTGTAGAAGATGAAAATAAAGGGCTAAAACCTGTAGGAGCATTAATAGAAGAAAAAGTATCTGATATTTTTGATAAATCAAATGCTTACGAAAGAATAAAAGAAAAATTAATTGGAGAGACTTTTGAATATGTTCCAGAGTATGCATATATTTTAAGCGGAATGATTATGAAATTTTCATATAATGATGATTTATATGATTTTTTCAAAAGAAATACTTCTGTTATAATAGCTGCTTTTAAAAAATCAGACACAAGAAATTTAAGAATATTAAAGCATGCTCTAAACGACTTTGAGAAGATATTTTGTAGTGTAATAGAACAATACCCAAATATTGATATAGAGATGCTAAAAACCATGCTCACGTTTACTGTAGCTGTATCATTTGAGATAAAGGCCGGTAACAAAGCAAAAGAAAAATTAAAATCAATAAAAGACAATGATGAGTATAATTCAGTTATATTTACATCAAAAATTTTAAATGATAGTAATCAGTTTTATTTAAAGCAATTTGATAATAACTATTTTCTAAATAATAGTTCAAAATATAAATTCTTTAAGTTTATCGAAGTATATATAAGAACAAGATTTTTTGACGAAAAAATATTTAAAGAAAATATGGATATTGCAACAGAGGTATATACAAATGTTAATGAAGATAGTGCAAAATACGAAAGTATATTAAATGGAGATTATTGGAAATTATCTGATTTTGATTTTGATTTGCTTTGGAAACAAGTATTAGAAGAAGTAAAAACTGGAGTTGTTGAATTTAGAGAACACATAAAATTATTTGCAATATATAAATATTTAATAGATACTAAATTAATAAATTATAATTTAAAAGAATTAAAACAAAATTTTTTACTTGGAATGCAATTATCAGCATCTACTAATCTTGAAGCCATAGCCGAATCTATAGAAGAAAATGATACTGATTATATAACACAAGATCGTGATATAATCAGTATGAAAAAATCATATATTGAGTTAAAGAAAAAAGCATTAGAAGATTTAGCAGCAAAAAAAGCAGTAGAAGTGTTTAAATATCTTCCAAATAACATCTCAGAATTTTATAAAGAAATAATGGGAGAATATAAAGAATTACCAATATTTTCAAAATATGATATGGAAGATTTATATTCTAAATTTATATTAACTCCAAATTATGATTTATATAATATTATAAATTTAGTTCGAGAAAGGTATTGTGACAATAAAGACTTATTTGTTTTAGATTATGAGAATTTGAAAAAACTTTGTGATATAATTGAGAAAAATAAAAAAGCAAAAGAAAAAACTATAAAACATGTATTGCTTGAAAATTTAGTCACTACAATTTCTGAAATACAAAGCAAATATATTCCAAGTGAAGATAAAATTGTTGAAAAGAAGCCAAAATCTAAAAGTAAAACAAAATCAACTAAAACTATAGCAACTAAATCTAAAAAAGCAAAAGAAATTATTAAAAAATAACAAAATAAAACTTAAGCGTAAATCATGTAAAAGATATAGATTAACACCATATATATACCCTCCTAAATGGGAGATAGTGTAGATATGGTGTTATTTTGTTATAAAATATGGTTCTACATATAATATAAAAGTCTTAAATTAATATAACAATATATATTTCTGTAAAAAATTTCCTATGACTTCTGGAGTTTTTTGATGTAAACTAATAGTATGAAAGTTTAAATAAAAAAATTAAAGTATAAAAACATTAAAAAAGTAAATACTATTATTAAACATAAACTAGGAGGTAAAGATGAAAGCTACAGGAATTGTAAGAAAAATTGATGATTTAGGTAGGGTTGTTATACCAAAAGAAATTAGAAAGAGTTTAAGAATAAGAGAAGGAGATCCATTAGAAATTTATGTGGAAAAAAATGGTGAAATTGTGTTGAAAAAATATGCAACAATGGGAGATATGTTAGAAATTGCAACACAATATGCAGAAACTCTAAACAAAACAACTGGATTTGTAGCATGCATTACTGATACTGAAACAGTAATAGCAATAGCGGGTACTACAAAATCTACATATATTGCTCACGAAATAAGTGAACATATTTTAAATGTAATGGAAGATAGAGCAATATGGTCTACTATGGATGACAGTGCAATGTCAATACTCGAAGAAAATGATACAACTAAATATACATCTCAAATTATTGCACCAATTATTAGTGATGCTGATGCAATCGGGACTGTTATATTATTTTCAACGGATTATTCTAAAAAAATAACACCAGTAGAACATAAATTAATTCAATCAACAGCAGCATTTTTAGGAAGACAAATGGATCCATAATATAAAAATTATAATTTAGGCAACTATGTAGTAATTATATAGTTGTCTAAATTTTTCTGCTTTTTATACGCTAACTTGTAATTATATACATGATTTTGATTATACTATATAATAGATAGGAGAATTTAATAATGATTATATATATTCCAAAAAAATCAAATGAAATATATAAAGAGACTATAGCACACAGAGGGTTTCATTATAAGGTGCCAGAAAATTCCCTGTCCGCTTTTAAAGCAGCAATAAAAAAACATTATGCAATAGAGTTCGATATACGTATTACAAAAGATAACAAGATAATATGCATACATGATAGACATGCAAAAAGGTTGCTTGGAATATCCGGTAAAATTTCTAACATGACATATGAGCAATTAAAGAAATATAAAATTTTAAATAGTCAAGAAAATATACCCACACTTGAAGAGGTATTAAATTTAGTAAGTGGAAAAATCCCTATACTTATAGAAGTAAAAGGTTTTTTTAATATTATATTTGAAGAAAAACTTACAAATATAATAAAAAAATATAATGGAAGACTATATTTCCATGCTAAAAATTTAATAACTTACTATAGATTGAGGTCTTTATGGAAACATAGAGTATTTTGGATACTTAATCCTTTTAGAAAAAGATTTAATTTTTTGAAATCAAAGAAGTGTAGAAAATAAAAAATATAAATCAAATGTGAACAGGACCTAACATTGAAAAATTGACTTTGTTCCAGTATAGTGGTATAATATTTAAGAAATAAGTTATTGGTCGAGTAAATAAATATTATTTGAAAGGACGTGTACAATGGGACATGGAGTGGCTTTTTATAGTGTTATATTAAGTATTTTGTTTTTAATGTATAAATGCTTTCATTCGAAATATTTTGAAAATATGCTAATACATCCATATATTCCTAAAAAAATGAAAGATATCTATGAAGATATTTTTTTTGAAAAAGGAATACCAAAAAAAGATGAAGCACCAGATACATTATCAGCATATAAGAATGCAATTTTAACTGGTAAAGGTATATTTTTAAATGTTCGGATGTTAACAGACGGAGTTATAATATGTACAGATAAATATTATTTAAAGAGACTTGTTGGAATATCTGGGAAAATACATTCAAAAAAATATAGTGATATTAAAGATTGTCATGTAATTGGTTCAAAAGAATGTGTACCAACAATTAAAGAGGCCTTAAAATTAATTAATGGCAAAGTTCCAATAATAATTCAAGTTAACGGGAGGTTAAAAAAAAGTTATTGGAAAAACTTAGACTTTATTTTAAAAAATTATAAGGGACGGTACGTAGTTTGTACTACTAGTATATATTCTTTTTTTATCTTTAGATTTATAAGCAAAAGGCATACAATATTTAGATATAATATATTTAGAAAGCATTTAAATATATTAGATGTTATAAAAGCAGATGTATCTGAGTATATAACATTAGATATTTTAAATGAATTTGTTTTAGAATTAAAAGAATCAGACAAATTTAAAGATGCAAGTTTAATATTAAAACGATTTTCTAATGCACGAAAATCTAATATAAACAGTAATCATTGGCTAAATAATAGCATAATAGTACATAGATTTAATGTGAATAATATGCTTGAAGAACATTCGATTGAAAGTCTAAATGAAGCAATAGTATTTGCAAAAAGGATTAATAGAGTCTTTGGTATAACTGTAGCTTTTGAAATTGATGTAGTACGCTACGTTGATAAGCAAAAAAATGTTAAAACAATACTATATCATGAGGACCGTGTAAGTGATAAACTTGGTCAAGAAGCATCTACAGCAAAAAAATCAGATATAGAAAACGCTTTAACTTTAGAAGAGTTTTTACAAAAAATTATTATACCATTAAGAGATGAAAAAATCATTAAACTTGTAATAGATGTAAAAGCAACCATAAAAGAAGGTAGTAATAATATACTATATCTAATAGACCCAAGAGTTGTAAATAATATTATAGAGGTATTTAATGATTTTTATGAAAAAAAAGATTATAGTTCAGATATTGTTATAATGTCATATAACTCTAATGTAGTTTTTCTTTATTTATCTTTATTTATGAGAAAAAAGTATATCTACGGTAAAAAATCAGGATATAATAGGGTTCCTATTGGTATTGTTGCAAATAGTCTGAGTGGAGTAAATCAATATTTAAGAAACGTATTGGTTCCAATTGTTGAATTATTTCAATTTAGATTAGCAAGATTTGATTTCAAAGGAATGGATCCGCAATCTAGTTACCGATGGGGAAAGACAGATGGTATTACTACTATTTGTTATGTTATGAAAAACAGCAATGAATTAATTAATACAATAAATTCAAATAAATTTGATAATTTTGTTTGTGAGGATTTAGAAAAAAATCCATTGATGTTATTTATACTAATATCTTTGATAAAATCAAAAGCACTTAAAAGTTAATAGCTTTAAGTGCTTTTTTTGCTTTTTTATTAAAATTATTATTTTTGCTTTTTATGAAAAACACTTGCTTTCTTTTTTATTTTAATGTATAATATATGTATAGTATGTTAATGATTTATAGTTTATTTTTAATTATAAAAGTAGTGTACTATAACATAAATCTAACATGATAAAATGTAATTGTGAAAGTTATATATGATTTAAAATATAAATGTTGGACATTGAAAATTAAATATAAAGGAGGAAAAGAAAATGTTAATTACAGTAATAGCTGCAGTTGTAGCGTTTTTTGCAGGTTCTGTTATATTTTTTTGTGCTGGAATAAAGTATAGAAAAAAAGTTGCAGAATCAACAGTAAAATCAGCTGAACAACAAGCAGATAAAATAATTGAAGACGGAAAAAAAGATGCAGAGCGTCTTAAAAAAGATGCGATTTTACAAGCAAAAGATGAAATGTTAAAGCAAAAAGATGAATTTGAAAAAGATGCAAAGTTTAGAAAAAAGGAATTACAAGATATTGAAAATAGAATCAATCAAAGACAGGATTTAGTTGATAAAAGGGCTGCTTTGATAGAGGAAAAAGAAAACAATATTATAAAGAAAAATGATGAGCTTATAAAAAAAGAAAAAGATTTGACAAAAGCACATGAAAGAGAGTTAGAAGAATTAAGCAAAATTTCTAATATGTCAATAGAGGAAGCAAAGGCTGCAATAATGTTAAAACTTGAAAATGACATGAAATCTGAGATGGCAAGTTTAGTTAAGTCTGAACAAGAAAAAGCAAAATATGAAGTAGACAAAAAAGCCAAAGAAATATTAGTTACTGCTATACAAAAGTGCGCTACTGATCATACGTCAGAGGCGACAGTGACTGTAGTATCACTTCCAAATGATGATTTAAAAGGAAGGATAATTGGTAGAGAAGGCAGAAATATAAAAACAATAGAGACTCTTACAGGAATCGATCTAATAATAGATGATACACCAGATGTTATAGTTCTTTCAAGTTTTGACCCAATAAGACGTGAAGTTGCAAGAATTGCACTTGAAAGACTTATTGCTGATGGAAGAATACATCCAGGTAAAATCGAAGAAATGATAGAAAAAGCAAAATTAGAAGTTGAAAAAACTATAAAAGATGAAGGTGAAAGAGCTCTTTATGAAACAGGAGTAATAAATTTACATCCGGATTTAATCAATTTATTAGGAAAATTAAGATATAGAACAAGTTATGGACAAAACGTTCTTAATCACTCTATAGAAGTATCAAATATTGCAGGAGCCCTTGCAGTAGAATTAGGATTAGACCCAACAATTGCAAAACGAGCTGGTCTTTTACACGATATAGGTAAATCTTTTGATCATGATGTAGAAGGTACACATGTAAGCCTAGGAGTAGATTTACTTAGAAAGTATAAAGAAAAAGATGAAGTTATTTGGGGCATGGAAGCACATCACGGAGATACAGATCCAAAGACAATTGAAGCTGTTCTTGTTCAAGCAGCAGATATAGTATCTGCATCTCGTCCAGGAGCTAGAAAAGAAACTGTTAGTACTTATATAAAAAGATTACAAAAACTAGAAGAAATTTGTAATTCATATAAAGGTGTTGATAAATCTTATGCAATACAAGCAGGTAGAGAAGTAAGGATTATAGTAAGGCCTGAACAAGTTGATGATGCATCAATGGTATTGATGGCAAGAAAAGTAGCAAAACAAATTGAAAATGAAATGATTTATCCAGGGCAAATAAAAGTAAATATTGTAAGAGAAACAAGAGCAATAGAGCTTGCAAAATAGATTAAAGTAAAAAAATAGTCACTTAAATGTTGACTATTTTTTAGCGACTGAGGAGGAAAATTATGTCAATAGTAAATACAAAATTACAACAATATATTGAAACTGAAATATTTCCAATTTATAAAAACAATGATGCTGGGCATGGAATTTGCCATATAAAATATGTTATTGAAAGAAGTCTTAAATTTGCTAGTCAATTTAAAAATATAGATTTAAATATGATTTATACAATAGCTGCATTTCATGATATAGGGCATTATATTGATAAAGATAATCATGAGCTCATATCTGCAAAAATATTTTATGAAAATGATATAATTAGAAAGTTTTTTACAGACGAGCAATCAATTACAATAAAAGAAGCTATTGAAGATCATAGGGCATCTTTAGAATATGAACCAAGAAGTATTTATGGAAAAATAGTCTCAACTGCTGACAAAGTAACTGATATTTGTATACTGTTAAAGAGAAATTATTTTTATACAATTAAGCATTACCCAAATTTTAGTTTTGAACAAATAATAGAAGAAGCGTATAACTATATTTTAGTTAAATTTGGGCGTGATGGTTATGCAAAACTTTATATTGTAGATGAGGATTATAACAAATTTAAAAGAGAAGTTGAGGAATTACTTGCAGATAAGATTAAATTTACAAAAAAATATATAGAAGTAAATGAAATATTATTAGATGATGAATCCAAGATAAAGTAATTATTAAAATAGTCACTAAAATGTTTACTAAGATTGTATTTTAACGATTTTTAGATATAAACATTAACTATAAACACTTTTATAAATACTATGTAAGAGTATAAATGTAAGAGTATAAGATTTGACATAATGTATAGATTCTGATATAATAAGTATAAATATATAGTAGATATAGCAATATAGTAATTGCTAAAAAAGGAGAAAAAATGAAAACTGGCAAAAACGGAGAAAATACTATAGCAGGGAAGTATGAAAGAGTAGAACAAGTCGATAGATTTGTTATAACGCAAAAAACTTTTATACGGCTTCAACAAGTAGGTTCTGAGAAAATACTAATTCCACCAAAAATCTTAGATAGGTTTTGTATAGAAGTAAGTTTTGGTGAAGAGGATAGACTTGGTAAAAAAGAGATATATATTTCATATATAGATAATAATACCAAAGCCATGCTTTCTTTTTATTTTAATGAAAAATTGGTTCTCAAGGTATTAGCAAATGTTTTTGATATGGAAACAGAAATAAATGCGGATTTTTATAATGAATACTTTTATTTAAGTAAAATGGAAAAAGAGCAATATCTGGTAAGTATTATGAAAATTTGGGATATAGTAGCAACATTTGTAGTAAAGTATAAAGAGCTGCTGTATAAGGAAGTAATATGTGTAGAAGACAATAAGAGAAAAAAAAGTAGGAAGAAAACTAAAAAAGTAAATATATATTTTTTCCCACTTTATACAGAATTTAATGATAAATCAAATAAAATTTCATTAAATCACGAAGGGAAAACTTTTGTCGAAGAGTACAAAAGAATTGTTAATGGAAAAAAACAAATAGTAAGAGCACATTTTAGATAAGCTCTTAAAAGAATATAACGCTAACTAAAAATTAGCGTTATATTTTTTTTATTTATAAAGCTTTGAATAAAATCACCAAAAATTACCAATAATAACTATAGGTGATGAAAATGAAAATTGGAATTCCAAGAGGGATAGCGACTTTTGAATATCCTGTACTTTTTACAAGTTTTTTTGAAAATTTAGGTATAGAGATAGTACTTAGTGATAAGTCTTGTAAGGAGATAATGGAAGATGGAATACACTACTCAATTGATGAAAACTGTCTTGCTAGTAAAATGTATATGGGTCATGTTAAAAATTTAAAAGATAAAATGAGTTTAGAACATATAGACTATATATTTATACCAAGAATTTGTTCTTTTAACAAGACAGACACTGTATGTGTAAAATTTTATGCAATGTATGATATATGTAAGAATATATTTGATGTTCCATTTATAACATTAAATATTGACTATTTAAGGGGAGAAAATGAGTTTAAGGCTTTTTTAAACTTAGGTAGAAAGTTAAATAAAAGGTATATTGATATTATAAAAGCATACAAGAAAGCTAAGGCTATGCAAAATATATATGACGTAAAAAAATTAGAAGAGCAAATAATAAAAATAAAATCAAAAAAAGCAGATGATATAAATATACTTATTGTATCTCATTCATATATATCAAAAGATAAATATATGGGTGTACCTGTTACAAAATATTTGGAAAATCTTGGTGTAAATATTTTTTACGCTAATATAAATAGCTCCAATATATGTAAAAAAACATATAAAAAATCTAGTAATAATGATAAAGGATACAAGAAAATATCTGATAGTATATATTGGAAATATAGTAAAAATTTATTAAATGGAATTACTGAGTATTTAGACTATGTTGATGGAATAATATATTTATCTGTATTTCCTTGTGGGCCGGATTCACTTGTAAATGAACTATCTTTAAGGAAAGTCAAAGATGTTCCAAGTATAAATATAATACTTGATGAACAAGTAGCAAATGCTGGATTATATACTCGTTTAGAGAGTTTTGTAGATATATTAGAGCAAAAAAATAATTTGGAAGAGGTGAGTTGTGGATATGAAACTAAAACCCAATTTTAAAAATATCAATTTCTTAAATAAGATAGAAAAAAATCAAAATA
>JAVXNL010000001.1:7360-9463 GCA_036645795.1 Clostridia bacterium | reverse complement strand
AAATGAAAATAAACGATATATTATAAGTTTTCCTCAGCTTGGAAATTATTGCATTCCAATATATAATTTGCTTGCAAAAATAATTGACGATAAAACAACTACTATATTAATGCCAAATAAAACAACAAATAAAACAATTGATATTGGGACTCAAGTAAGCCCAGACTTTATATGTGTGCCTTTTAAGTATAACATGGGTAACTTTATAGAATCTCTAGAAAAAGGTGCCAATGTGCTAATACAGGCCGGAGGAGGATGTAGATATGGCTATTATGCAGAAGTACAAGAACAAATATTAAGAGATTTGGGATACAAGTTTACATATATTTCTTTGCTTGATGCAAGTGGGGTAGATATATTTAAATTATATAAAAAATTTAAATTGTTAAATTTAAAACTAAAGTTTAAAGATTTTGCAAAGTATTTTTTACTTACAATAAAGATGATATATATTTTAGATGAATTTGAAAAATATATAAGAGATAATATAGTGTTTGAAGAAAATAAAGGGGAGTTTGAAGCTCTACATAAAAAGTTCTTAGATGAACTGTTAATTGTTAAAAATATTGGGCATTTAAGAGCTATTAAAAAAAAATACGATACCTTAGCCAAAAAAGTAAAACTCATAGCTAGAAATGGTGAAAACAGCTTAATTAAGGTAGGTGTGGTAGGAGAACTGTATACTTCTATGGAACCTTTTGCAACTTTTTTTCTTGAAAGACAGCTTGCAAATCTTGGTATAAAATCAAAAAGATATACAACCGTTACATATCTTTTGTTTGAAAAAGCAAAAGCTGAAAAAGGATTACTTAAAACCGCCAAAAATTACATAGAATATGCAATAGGTGCAGATGGAACTGAAAGCATTGCACATACATTAGAGTTGATTGATAAAGGTTACGATGGAATAATACATATAAAGCCATTTGGCTGTACACCTGAGATTAATGCAATGCCAATATTACAAAAGATAAGCTCAGATAAAAATATACCAATAATATATATGACTTTTGATTCTCAAACAAGTGAAGTTGGAATTAAAACAAGATTAGAAGCCTTTTATGATATGTTGAAAATGAAAAAAGAAAATGGAGTGAGGTTTTAATGGAAAAGTACTATATAGGCGTAGATATTGGTTCTATATCTACAAAAGCTGTTGTAATAGATAATAACAATAAAATTATTGCAAGCAAATATATATGGACTGAGGGAAGTCCAATAGATGCTACTAAACAAATTATTAAAAGTCTAAAAACTGCTTTAGAACAAAAAAAAATCAACTGTAATATATACGGTATTGGCACAACTGGTTCGGCTAGAAATTTAGTTGGTAGTGTATTGGGAGCAAATGTAATAAAAAATGAAATAACTGCTCATGCAATAGGCACACTTTCTATTTATCCTGATACAAGAACAATTTTAGAAATAGGTGGGCAAGATTCAAAGCTTATTCTTATAAAAAATGGGATAGTAGTAGATTATGCTATGAATACTTTATGCGCTGCGGGAACAGGAGCTTTTTTAGCATCACAAGCTAAAAGATTAGGTGTAGAAATAGAAGACTTAGGTAAAATTTCAAAACTTTCAAAAAAGCCATCCAAAATAGCTGCGAGATGTACAGTTTTTGCTGAATCAGATTTAGTCCATAAAGCTCAAATTGGACATAGTAAAGAAGATATAATAGCAGGTATTTGTAATGCTGTTGTAAATAATTATTTAAATAATTTAGCAAAGGGGAAAAAAATAGAAGAAAAAATTGTTTTTCAAGGGGGAGTAAGTAAAAATGAAGGTGTAGTAGATGCATTTAAAAAAGTACTGAAAAAAGAAATATATGTAGATAAAAACTCTCATTTAATGGGCGCATTAGGTGTTGCAATAATATCTAAGAATATGAATAAAAATGGTGGTAAATTAAAATTTGATTTTGAAATGGAAAATATAGAATTTAAAACTGTTGGTAGTGAGTGTGATGGATGTAGCAACAATTGTGAAATAATTAGTGTATATAGAAATGGAAATTTAATTGATAAAATTGGAGGTAGATGTGATAAAGGAAATTTGATTTTTAATATAAAGTAAGAGTAAAAGGGGTTGAATTAAAAG
>JAVXNL010000001.1:0-7260 GCA_036645795.1 Clostridia bacterium | reverse complement strand
TAAAGGAAATTTGATTTTTAATATAAAGTAAGAGTAAAAGGGGTTGAATTAAAAGTTAATAAGTATTAAAAAAGATATGCATATAAATTGACATGAATAAAAAAGAATGGTATAATACATTTTAAGTAAAGCACCATATTTTAAATTTTTTTAGATTAAAGAAAATTAAAGCAGGAGGATAAAAAAAACTACCTATGGGAAAGAAATTATTTAAAAGCTTCTTAATAGCTTTTGCTGCTATTGTTATAGCAATTCTTATTGATACGTTAGGATGGGTTAAAGTTATTTTAATTATTATTTTTTTTACAATTTTTTTTATTTGTACGTAGAAGCGTTTTAAACTAAAATTTGTAATAAAATAATGTTAAATAATAGTATTTTTAAAAATAGAAAAAGTGTATTTTAAAATTAAAATATGCTTTTTTTTTGCCTCTTTATATATATATAAATCAATAACTTAAAAAAAATCGTATTTAAATCCTATCAAAAAAACAGCTATTGATTTATATTCATATTTGTTATATAATCTAATGGCAAACAATATATAATTGTATGCATATATTGTTAGGAGGATTTTTTAAATGAAAGTATTAATAGTTGGAGATGTTGTGGGAAGGGCAGGACTTAACAAATTAAAAAAAGAAGTACCACAATTAAAACTTAAAGAAGATATAGATTTTTGTATAGTAAATGGAGAAAACTCAGCTTCAGGTAGAGGCATAAGAGTAAAAGAATATAATGAGATAATTGGCGCTGGGGCAGATGTTGTAACTATGGGAAACCACATATATTATAGAAAAGAGATGGCAAGTGAGTATATATCACTTCCAAGACTTTTGTTGCCTGCAAATGTAACTAACCTAAATGGAAATAAAAATGTAGTAGTAGAAAAAAACAATATAAAATATGGTGTAGTAAATCTAATAGGGGAGTTTGGAATGGGTTCTATGTTTGATGGAAATGTAAAAAACCCATTTAATGTGATATCAGAAGAAATTAACAAACTAAAACAAAAAGGTGTAGATTATATATTTGTAGATTTCCATGCAGAAGCTACTGCAGAAAAAATAGCTATGGGATATTTTTTAGATGAAAAAGCCAATTGTGTTTTTGGTACACATACACATGTACAAACTGCGGATGAGGTAATACATCCAAGTGGCCTTGCTTATATAACAGATGTAGGAATGACAGGACCTAAAGGAAGTGTGTTAGGTCTAAAAAAAGAACTTGCATTAAAGAGATTTGAAACTAAACAATATGTAAGTTATGAATGTAGTAGTAATGATGCAAAATTCAATGCAATAATTGTAACTTTTGATAACGAAAGTAAAAAGGCAACTGATATAGTAAGAATAAATATTTAATAGAAAATTTAAACTGTAACAAATAAAGTCTTAATATAATATCATATAACAAACAAATAAACTAAATAAAAATAGTTTTAAAAGTTTTAGGTGGTGTTATATGAAGACTTTATTTAAAGGCATAAAGCAATTATATTTAGATGCAAAAAATATACAAAAAAAAGATCCTGCAGCTACAAATATAATTACTGTTATTTTATTATATCCTGGATTTTGGGCATTAGTTAATCATAGAATAGCACATTTTTTATATAATAAACATTTGTACTTTGTATCGAGACTTATATCACAACTATCAAGATTTATTACTGGTATAGAAATACATCCTGGTGCAGTAATTGGTAAATGCTTATTTATAGATCATGGTATGGGAATTGTTATTGGTCAGACCAGCATAGTAGGAGATAATTGTACTATTTATCATCAAGTAACTCTTGGAGGCACTGGAAAAAAGTGCGTAAAGAGGCATCCTACGCTAAAAGAAAATGTAGTTGTTGGGTGTGGTAGTAAAGTACTTGGAAATATTACTATAGGAGAAAATGTAAAAATAGGAGCAAATTCTATTGTTTTAAAAAATATTGAACCAAATTGTACCGTAGTGGGCATTGGAAATATAATTCAAAGATAAAATTAAAAAAATGGGCTATAGCAAAATGTTAATATTCATATTATTGCTATAGCCCTTATTTTATTTATTATTTATTATTTAGTTTTTATTATGTAGTTTTTTAAACTATTCTTCATCAATTTGTGATATTTGTTTTAAACAAGTTGTACAAACATTTTTGCCTTTAAACATTTTTACTTTATTTGCTTCACCGCAAAAAACGCAACATGGTAAGTATTTTTTTAATATTACAGATTCTCCACTTACATAAATTTCAAGCGGATCTTTTACTTCAATACCAATGTTTTTTCTTAACTCAGATGGTAAAACAATCCTTCCTAGTTCATCAACTTTTCTAACTATTCCAGTAGACTTCATTAAACTTAAACCTCCTTTTTTTTATAAAATATATTTTTTACTATATATTGATATGTGAAATACAAGACAAATAAATTTTTATTATTTGTGATATGTCTCATTTGCCTGTATTTTAAATGCTCTAAAAATTTGTTCTAATAAAAATAAACGTATAAGCTGGTGTGGAAATGTCATCTTTGAAAAACATATAGTATCATCACACATATTTACAAGCTTATTTGTAAGACCTAAACTCCCACCAATTACAAAAACTAAAGTAGAGTCAGAGTAGGTGGTAATACTTTGTATTTTATTTGAAAATTCTTCTGAAGAATAATTTTTGCCTTTTAAATCAAGACAAAACACAAAACATTTACCTATTTTTTTTAGTTTATTTTCTATTTTTATACTTTCTTTTTCTTTTATTTGAAATTCTTGTGCAACAGAGGCGTTTAGTGGAATCTTTTCATCATCTAATTCTAAAATTTCAACCTTACAATATTTTGTGAGCCTCTTTAAATACTCATTTATTAAACTTTTAAGGGATACCTCTTTTATTTTTCCAATTGTAATTATTTTTATATTCATCATAGTTTATATACCTCATTTGATAATATCTTTGATGCAAAATTTAGCGAAATATTTGAGTTATCAATGTCATTTTCTAATAATATATCCATTATAGCATTTCTTGCAACATTTTCATTGTTATTGTTTTGACTTAAATGTGCAAGTAAAAAGTTATTATTTCCAGCTTTTGAAAGCTTTACTATAGCATTAGCACAATCCTCATTTGATAAATGACCGAAGAGAACTTTTTATTCGTCTTTTTAAAGGATATGGATATTTACCATAATCAAGCATTATTTTGTCATAATTTGATTCTAATACAATATAGTCAGACTCTTTTAAATAGTCTAGTATTTCATCTGAGACATACCCTAAGTCTGTAGCATATCCTAAAGTTTCAGTTGGAGTTTTTATCTTAAATCCACAAGGCATAAGTGCATCATGAGATGTCTCAAAAGGTGTTATTTGTAAATCTTTTATTTTTATAGTTTGTCCGTATTCAAGACTTAAAATATTAGAAGATATATTTCTTTCTTTTAACATATCTTCTAAATATAGAGCTGTTTTTGAACAAGTATATATCGGAATATTATTTTTCCTACAAAGAAGAGGAAGCCCTTTTATATGGTCTATATGTTCATGAGTTATAAGTATTGCATTTATATCAGAGATATCTTTATCTATATTTTTAAGTCCTTCTGTAATTGCTTTATATGAAACACCTGCATCAATTAATATATTTGCTTTATCGGTTTGCAGATGAAACATATTGCCAGAACTAGAACTATATAGCGGATGGAAATTAATCATTTTGTCCACCTTCACTATCATCTTTTACATATTCTATATTAGCACCAATAGCTGTAAATTTACTGGCAATATCTTCATAACCTCTTAGTATATGGTGTATATTATATACTTCAGTAATTCCATCAGCTATAAGACCTGCAATTATCATAGCAGCGCCTGCTCTTAAGTCATGAGAATAAACTGGAGCATTGTATAACTTTTTTACTCCTTTTACAATAGCTGTTGTGCCATGAGCAGATATATCTGCTCCCATTTTAGTAAGTTCATCTGTATATTGAAATCTTGATTCCCAAATATTTTCTACAATAATACCGGTGCCTTCACAAATAGTAAGCAATATACACATCTGTGGTTGCATATCCGTAGGAAATCCAGGATAGGGTTGTGTTTTTAAACTAAAAGCCACTGGTCTTTTATCCATTTTTACTCTTATGCTAGATTCATATTCTTCAACCGTTGCACCAGCCTCTATTAACTTAGCAGTTATAGGCTCCATATGTTTTGGAATACAGTTATTTATTAAAACATTCCCTTTTGTAACAGCAGCAGCAACCATAAATGTACCTGCCTCTATTTGATCAGGGATTATAGAATAACTAGATTTTTGTGCAAGAGAAGATACCCCAGTAACTTTGATGGTATCTGTACCAGCTCCCTTTATTTGAGCGCCCATTGAATTCAAAAAGTTTGCAACATCTACAATATGTGGTTCTTTGGCTACATTTTCTATGATAGTAGTTCCATCTGCTAAAGTTGCAGCAAGAACCGCGTTTATTGTAGCACCAACACTTACTACATCTAAAAATATAGGTGCACCTTTTAATTTAGTTTCCTTTGTTGTATATACGTTTCCTCTCATAACTTTTACTTTAGCGCCCAGTTTTTCAAATGCTTTTATATGCTGATCTATAGGTCTTGCGCCTAGATTACAACCGCCAGGAAGACTAATTCTTACATCATCAAATCTACCGATTAACGCCCCGATAAGATAATAAGACGCTCTAAACTTACTAGTAAGTTCATATGAACATACAGCAGAAGAAATTAAAGAATTATCCACTATAATTTCATTTTTTGATATGTATTCTATTTTAGAACCAAGAGACTCTAAAATCTTACAATATGCTCTTATATCACTTATATCAGGCACATTTTCCAAATGACATTTCCCTTTTACTAAAAGAGTTGCTGGAAGTATTGCAACAGCTGCATTTTTTGCTCCACTTATATTTACTTCACCTTGTAATTTACAAGGACCTTTAACTACAAATTTTTCCATGATATTACCTCCAATTTTATACTTTTTGCATTGCTTGTTATACAATACAATTATTACTACAAAAGTATACCATAAATATACAAAAAAAACAATGTTTTGACAAAAATATTAGTTTAGCACCAAAAATTACCTTTATGAGATTTGCAATTACTACATAGCTGCTTTGCATTACAAGATATATTAGTAAGAGTATTTTCTACACACATAAGTTTAGAAAAAAAGGAAATATCACTACCTGTCATATAATGCCCTTTATACATAGGGATTTTCATATTACTACAACAAAAAAAAGAATTTAAAAAGCATTTTGGATTTATATACATTTTATCACCTCCCTATATATTAGTATATGTTTTTTAAAAAAATATGGTGAACATTGATTACTTGCAAAGTATGTGATATAATAAAGAACATAAAAATATGTCTATGTATTTTTTTATATAAAAAATACAAATATTATTAAAAAGGAGAAAAACAAAATGGAAAAAAGCTATGGGAATAAGAACTCGAATATTAACAAAGAAGAGGAAGCACAAATCAGCGCTTATTTTAAGGAAAAAAGGTGTGATTTAAACCGGCAAGTAAAAGAATTTAAAGACAATTTGCAAATCAACACAAAGCTTGTAATACCAGTAGACTCAGAGGTAGAAGAAAAGGATGAGAATTATAAAAAGCCATACATTTTGCAAGAAATAAATATGGATAATTTAGAAGTAATCTATAATGTATTAGTTTTAAAACCAACGTATGCTAATGCAAAAGATGAAATAGTAATTTTTATACCAAAAAGTGATCTTGAAAAACAAGTGTTAGCAATAAGAATTGTAAATGATACAACGTTTCAATATGTACACTTTACAAATAAGCCACTAAATAAAAAACATTTAGTAGATTTAAAAAACAAGGAAATTGGCAAAAATCTTTATAGTTATGTTGATGTTGCTATACCTATACCGGTGCTGCTTAAAAACGATATAAGTATATTTAAACTAGATTTAGAATCACTAGAATTTCCCACGTACGAAAATATTATTAAAATACTTTTAAAAAATGATTCTGATGATAAAGAAGCAAGGAATAAATATTTTATAGAAAGTCTTGTAAATAAAAACGCAGTACTTGGAGAAAGGGACTTAAAACTTCTTTTAAAATTAAAGTTTCATAGTGAGATTACATTAGAAAAAGTACCGATACATTACTATATAAACGAAAAATATTTACGTGCATATAGTAATAAGCGATTAATTAATCTATATCGCGGAGAAGATAGTTTTAAAACATCTGATTATACTAAATTAGAAATAACAAAAATAGCTGGGGCAAAAAAATATATTGAACTTAGGGAAAGTAACACAATAATTCCTACAAGATATTCAACAGTTTCAAAATATAATGAAAGTATTTTGATTTTTCCAGAAAAATTTGATTTTACTAGTTTTATGAAAAGTACTAAGACTATTTCAAATAATAAAATAGTCACAAAAAGTATTTATTGTATAGTAGAAGGAGAAGAAGATGTTAAGATAGCATTTCAAAATGTAGTAGAAGAAAATGAAATGCCTTCATGCTTAAAATTTTCTTTAGAAGAGTTAGAAGCAATATTTGCAGATGGGTATTATATTTTAGAAAATTAAAAAATATAGTATATGGAGCAAAACATTTGAGCTCGCATTAAAAGCACACATTTTGTGTGCTTTTTCTTTGCAAATAATTAAAATTATATACAACGATATATACAACTATATATAGTATATGGAGCAAATATTAAAAGTAATAAATGAACTTTTTTTATTAATAGCTAAACTTTTTTATTATCTTCTAATCCATATTTTAAAATAATCATAAAGCGAATGTAAAGTTTTGTTTAAATATCAATAAATAATGGCTATTTAGAAAAAAACACACTAAACAGTAACCACAACCGGTTACTGTTTATTACTTTTAAAAATAAAATATATGAATGTTTTTTTGAAATTCAAATATTTTTAACTTTTCAGACATTATATTTTTTATAGCTTTTTAAAGATTAATTCTATTAGTAGTAAAAGTAGTAAACGGTAACATGTTTTCAAACTTTTTTTATTTTACTATTAATAAAGAGGCAAAATTAAAAATAAGTAATTAAAATATAAATAAAAAAATAAAAAAACAGAAAAAAGTAAAAATAAAAAAGGAACAAAATTAAATTTAGTGCGAGAGTATCGAGCGAGGCTCTCGCACTAAAAAAACAAGTTATATAAAAAAACAATAAAAATCATAGAAAGACTTGA